>JBDTHR010000098.1:0-9707 GCA_039936855.1 Nitrosospira sp.
GGCCTGATCCTTGGATTTATCACAAATCTGTTAGCACTCACTGCTAACGAGTGCTAATAATATGGTCTATGAGGGTGAATTTCAAGTAGATGAACAATAAATACTTGCAGGAACGCAGTTTAAAGACAGTGTGGCACCCGTGCACCCAGATGAAACAGCATGAATCGATGCCGCTCATCCCAATCGTCCGAGGTCAAGGTGTGTGGCTTTACGACAGTGGGGGCAGACGCTACCTCGACGCTATCGGTTCCTGGTGGGTCAATCTGTTCGGTCATGCCAACCCTCGCATCAATGCGGCCATCCGTGACCAGCTTGATAAGCTGGAACATGTCATGCTTGCGGGTTTCACGCATGAATCGGTAGTGGAACTATCGGAGCGCCTGCACAAACTGGCATCGGAGAAGCTCGGCCATTGTTTCTACAGCAGCGATGGCGCATCCGCAGTAGAAATCGCGCTAAAGATGAGCTTCCATTACTGGCACAACATGGGCCATCCCGAAAAAAATCGCTTCGTAAGCTTGCAAAACGATTATCACGGCGAGACGTTGGGGGCGCTGTCGGTCACCGATGTGGCGCTGTTCAAGGATATTTACGCTCCGCTATTGCGCCAAAGTACGCACGTCCCAACCCCGGACTGGCGTTATGCTGCGGAAGGGGAATCCCCTGCCGATTATGCGCTACGCGCTGCCGCCGCGCTTGAAGCCTACCTCGCACAACACCATGCCGAGACTGCGGCACTTATTGTCGAACCACTCGTACAGGGAGCAGCGGGAATGGGTATGTATCATCCCGATTACCTCAAACTGGCGCGAGCGCTATGCGATAAGTACAAAGTACATATGATAGCCGATGAAATCGCGGTTGGCTTTGGCAGGACCGGAACCCTGTTTGCCTGCGAGCAGGCCGATATCGTTCCGGACCTGTTGTGTCTTGGAAAAGGCTTGAGCGCGGGTTACTTGCCCCTGTCGGTGGTGATGGCCACTGATGTGGTTTATAGCGCTTTTTATCACGACAAGCCCGCGCTCGGTTTTCTGCATTCCCATACTCATGCGGGCAATGCGCTTGCCTGCCGCGCCGCACTGGCTACGCTGGATATTTTTGAGCAGGATAAAATCATTGAAGCCAATCGTGCCAAAACCAGCTATCTCAACCATGCAGCACAGCCGATCGCTTTCCATCCAGAGGTGAAAAACTTTCGTAACTGCGGCATGATCTGGGCGTTCGACGTTGAGACACCCGACCCGGACTTCTCGGGAAAGTTTTTTCAGGCGGCCCTCAAGCAGGAATTATCGTTGCGTCCGCTAGGAAACACCGTCTATTTCATGCCACCGTATACGATTGACGAACAGGAAATGGATTTTCTGGTAGCAGGAACCTTGCAGGCGCTTGCTTCATGGTAAAAATCGGTGCAAACATAAGCACCATGCAAATCGTTCTTTCATGCGCAGATAAATGAAAATTTCGCACCCGTGTGTACTGGCTGTCCTGTGTTTCATGCTGACCGCGATGCCGCTGTCCGCGTCGTCCCGGTCTCCCCATCTGCCGGCATCTGTCGATAGAGCGCTCAAGCAGGCACGAATTCCAGAGTCTGCAATTGGTGTTTACGTCCACGAAATTGGTGCGAGCAAGCCGTTGCTCGCCGTTAATGGCGACACGGCGATGAATCCGGCCTCGGTGATGAAACTTGTCACTACTTTCGCCGGATTGGAGTTGCTGGGTCCGGCTTATACCTGGAACACGGAGTCGTACGCCAGCGGAATAGTCGAGGATGGTACGCTGCGCGGCGATCTGGTAATCAAGGGTTACGGAGATCCCAAGCTGAATCTCGAAAATTTCTGGCTGCTCACGCGGCGCCTGCGCCAGACGGGATTACGCGAAATTACCGGTGACCTGGTACTGGATAGCAGTCATTTCGATCTGCCCAACGGCGACCCTGCGGCCTTCGATGGCAAGCCCTACCGCGCTTACAACGTACTTCCCGAAGCGCTGCTCGTAAACTATCGGACGCTGGCATTGCGCCTGACCCCTCAACCTGGAAGCAAAACCGTTCGGGTTGTTGTCGATCCACTGCCGGCCTCGCTGGACCTTCAAAATAACCTGACGCTTACCAATGATCCCTGCAACGAATGGCGCGACGCGCTCGGTACCGATATTCGTACCGCTGTCAAGAATAACGGTCGCGTATCGGTCTTGCTCAATGGGAATTATTCCAGCGATTGCGGCGAAAAAACCCTGTTTCTCAGCGTGCACGACAACGCCCACTATATCTTCAGCCTCTTTCGGCATTTATGGGGGGAACAGGGCGGAGTATTTCGTGGCAAGGTAAGAACGGGTGTGGCGCCGGAAGGAATATCGCCACTTGAAATTCATCAATCTCCTCCGCTTACGGATATCGTTCGCGACATCAATAAATTCAGCAACAACACCGCCGCACGGCAACTTTATCTCGCACTTGGGCTGACTGCGGGTCTCACGGCTGACATGCCTGGAGGCATGTCAGCCGGCGTCGTCGCCGGTGAGAGTATCAGCGCAACCAATGGTACGGGTGATAGCAAAGCCAAATCGCGTGCGACGCTGGCGAAGTCGAACACGGCGATTCAACGATGGCTCGCGTCCAAACGGTTGCGTTTCCCTGAGCTGATCATGGAAAACGGATCGGGGTTATCCCGCAACGAGCGCATCAGTGCTCGTCACCTGGGAGAGCTTTTGCTCGCGGCATTTCAAAGCCCGGTAATGCCCGAGTTCATCTCCTCGCTGCCGATCGCAGCGGTGGACGGCACCATGAAAAAACGGCTGAATGGCAGCGCCACGGCAGGCCAGGCCCATATCAAGACCGGCTTGCTCGAAGGGGTGAAAACCATGGCTGGCTACGTACTTGAAAAATCGGGCAGACGCGTGGTTGTGGTTTTTCTTGTCAATCATCCCAGATCCGGAAGTGCTCAGCCCGCCATGGATGCGCTGCTGGAATGGGCTTATGAAAGGCCGTGAGCGGCGACTATTAATTGCGCTCCAAGAATACACGAAGATACGTTTGACTCACCTCCACCTGCATCGGTATCTGATTGCACTGGGCTGAGCTAGCATATGAATGCGCTCGACAGTCGGTAGCGCACCAGCTTCCAGGTGCTTTCCCCCATTGTGTGGGTGACATTACATTTATTCTGTCTTGCTATCCAGACCTGCTTCTGCGATTTCCGCAGCACGCAATAGCGCCCTGGCTTTGTTTTGCGTCTCTATCCATTCACTTCGCGGCACGGAATCGGCAACGATACCAGCACCTGCCTGTACATAAAGCGTACCATCCTTGACGATACCGGTGCGAATGGCAATAGCCAGATCCATATCGCCGTTGAATCCCAGATAACCGACTGCGCCGGCATAAATTCCACGCTTCGAAATTTCCAGCTCATCGATAATTTCCATCGCCCGCACCTTGGGGGCGCCACTTACGGTGCCCGCCGGGAAGGTGGCACGCAATACATCCATCGCACTCAGGCCGGGCCTGAGCTTGCCCTCTACATTGGAAACGATATGCATAACGTGGGAATAGCGCTCGATCTGCATGTTCTCGGTGACTTTAACCGTCCCGGTCTGTGCAACGCGCCCGACATCGTTACGCCCCAGATCCATCAGCATCACGTGCTCCGCACGTTCTTTCGGGTCAGCCAGCAGATCGGCTGCCAACGTCGCATCTTCCTTTATGGTTTTTCCGCGCGGGCGGGTACCAGCAATGGGGCGCGCCGTCACGGTTTCGCCTTCGAGCCGCACCAGAATCTCGGGCGAGGCACCTACCACGTGAAAGCCGCCGAGATGATAATAAAACATATATGGCGAAGGATTGAGGCTGCGAAGGGCGCGGTAAAGCGCCAGCGGTGAAGCGCCGTAAGGCTTGCTGGTGCGCTGCGATAGCACTACCTGCATGGCGTCCCCATCGAAAATATAACGTTTGGCACGCTCCACTGCCGCGATAAAATCCACTTCGTTGAATTCAGAGACAGCCTCACCGGATGGGTATGACGCTTCCGCCGGAATCTCCACAGGCTTGCGCAAATTCGTTAACAGCACTTTCAGACGTTTCCTGGCGGCGAGGTAGGTGCCCGCCACGCCTGGGTCAGCGTAAACGATGAGGTAAAGCTTGCCGGAAAGATTATCCACGACCGCGAGTTCTTCGGACAGCAGCAATAATATGTCTGGCGTATCGAGCCTATCGGGACGGGCGCAGCGGTGAACGTTACCGGCCAGCTTGCGCTCGATATACCGCACCGTGTCATATGCGAAGTAGCCCGCGAGACCCCCGCAGAAGCGCGGTAAAGTGGCGTATGGCGCCGCCTTGAAATCCGACAAATAGGATTCGACGAACGACAGCGGATCATCCGCCTCGATTTCTCGCAGTTCTTCGCTATGGATAAGGCTGATGTGGTTGCCGCGAGCTTCGATGCGGGTCGAAGCGGGCAAACCGATAATTGAATATCGCCCGAAACGTTCACCTCCCTGCACCGATTCCAGCAAATATGAATACGGGCGATTGGCAAGCTTCAGATAAACAGATAGCGGTGTGTCGAGATCAGCTACGGTTTCCAGCACTATTGGGATGCGGTTGTAGCCCAGTATTGCAAGGTCGTTGAATTCAGCTTCCGTCATGATCTACTCCGCAAAAAACAGAAAAAAGGAAGAATACACAGCGGGATCAAACACGCCCGCAGGCAAGGCCCTGGCACCAAGGCCACCAGGCTTTGCCTGCGCATCTTCCCATTTCAGTTTTTTTGGCTATCATGACAATTTCCGGATCAACTTCGTTGCCTCATAAAGCGACGAAACCACCGCGTCGCAATCGAGTTCGCGCACGTCCCGCCCTTCGTTGTAACCGTATGGCACGCAAAAGATGCGGCAACCTGCCGCGCGCGCAGCTTGCGCATCGTTCAGGGAGTCCCCGATCAGCAGCATTTCACTCGGCTGAATCCCAAAGTGCTTGCATGCATGCAGCAGAGGCATGGGGTCAGGTTTTTTTCTGGGCAGGCTATCGCCTGAAACGACAATATCAAAAAAGCCGAACAATCCGGTCGCACGAAGCAGCGGCAAGGTGAATATCTCAGCTTTATTGGTAACGCAAGCCAGACCAAAACCGCTTTCACGCAAGGCATTCAACCCGTCCAATACACCCGGATAGGCTCGCGTGTCATTGCACAGCGCGCTCGCGTATTCGCGTTCATATATCGGCATCGCTCTGCCAAGCAATTCGGTGCCAGGTTCGCCGTCAATACTTCCGGTAAGGGAACGTTTCACTAATTTCTCTACACCTTTGCCGATATAGGACTGGACGGTTTCCAGCGGAAGCTCGGCTTTGCCCAGTTCTCTCAGCATCATGTTGGCAGCGGTGGCCAAGTCCCGCGCGGTATCGAGAAGGGTGCCGTCCAGGTCGATCATCACGGCCTTGATCGGCAGGGGAAACTTTATTTTAACTTCAGCGGTATCCGCAATCGGAGAAAAACTATTGTTCACGCGTGTTATTCCTGTTAGTTGAGATGATCATGTTGCACGGAACGCCGGGAACTCATGAATCCTGAGTGTTCCCTCTGATTGAAGCACGATCACACCGCTTTGGCCAGAACCTGTTGCCCCATAGTCAACCGTGCTGGGCCCGTATACGCCTCAGCACGCGCCTGGTGCGCGGAACATCTTCAGGTTGACGTAAAGCAATGGATCAAATATAGCTATTGATGACCCGCATTCAGCGGGTTTCTCTGCCTTTAAAAGCTGTTGTCAAGCCTTTGCCAACTCTGCGCGTAAAGCGGCCACTACCGAGTCATAGCGATGCGGATCGCTGTCCCTGCCTGCGCCGTAAATAGCGGAACCGGCAACGAAAGTATCCGCTCCCGCGCGAGCGATTTCGGCGATGTTGTCCACCTTCACCCCACCATCGATTTCAAGCAGGATTTTCTTCCCCGTCTCATCAATGCGCTTGCGCACCGTCTTGAGTTTTTCCAGTGCTTCGGGAATAAATTGCTGTCCGCCAAAACCGGGATTGACCGACATTATCAGCACCAGATCCAACTTTTCGAGTACATGGTCGAGATAATTCAATGGTGTAGCAGGATTGAATACCAAGCCCGCCTTGCAACCCAGTTCCTTGATGAGCCCGATGGTACGATCAATATGGAGAGAGGCTTCCGGATGAAACGAAATGATATTGGCACCAGCCTTGGCGAAATCAGGAATAATACGATCCACCGGTTCGACCATCAGATGCACATCGATGACCGCATCCGTCAGAGGACGGATCGCGCTGCACACCAGTGGACCAATAGTTAGATTCGGCACGTAGTGATTATCCATCACATCAAAGTGAATAAAATCCGCGCCGGAATCGACGACAGCAGTGATCTCCTCGCCCAACTTGGCAAAATTTGCGGAAAGAATGCTCGGGGCGATGCGATAATTAGCCATGAAGGGCTTCCTTGTAAACAAAAAACTGGATTTTAACCGTAAATGGCGGGTTGACGCTAATAGCTTCAGCCGTTAAACCACCTCTCTCTTCAAATTTCGTTAGCCTGTACAATTTTATAATGCGCCACCCTTGCCGTCAGGCGAAAAATAGTGTGCAATGCGGTTATGGCTGAAAGCACAAAATACGAAATCATGGTTAAGGTCCACACAACCTATCTTCCGGAGCAATCGGACGAAGCACTTGATCGGTATGTGTTCGCCTATACAATCATCCTGTCCAATACCGGCACCGTCCCGGCACAGCTGATAAGTCGCCATTGGATTATCGCGGATGGGGGCGGCGGTGTACAGGAGGTGCGGGGTCTCGGCGTAGTGGGCGAGCAACCTCTGCTGAAACCCGGGGACAGCTTTGAGTATACGAGCGGCACCGCCATTTCGACGCCCGTTGGATCGATGAAGGGGAGCTATCAGATGGTGGCCGAAGATGGCCTTCGTTTCGACGCAACGATTCCGGAATTTATCTTGAGCGTGCCGAGGGTATTGCACTAGCAGCCTGTCAGACTTAAAGAATCGCAGCGAAAAAGTGACTGGCTGAGGGTAGATTTTGAGGGTTTTGAAGGCCAATAGTTATTCTATTGGTCGAAAAAGCAGCGAAATATGAACCCGCCAGACGCTTTTGCAGCCGATTTCCTTTAAGCCCGACAGGCTGCTGGATATTAGTGAACCCGCCTCAGCGCAAGCGGTGAGGACATGGCGTTATTCAAGAATTCCCCATGCTCCACTGAAAGGTGGAGAGCGAAATCAGTAATCATCCATATTTCTTTCGACCATATCTGCGACGGCGATGCGCTTGTTTTGCTTCTTTCTCGCTGAGAGGCGCCGGGCTTTTCCCGGCATAGGGATTATGGCCAGTCCTGAATTCCACCCGTAACGGCGTACCCTCGAGCTTGAAAGTCTCGCGAAACATATTTTCAAGGTAACGCTGATAGGTTTGAGGCACATGATCAAGGGCCCGGCCGTGAATCACGATCAAAGGCGGATTTGAACCACCTTGATGAGCGTAACGCAGTTTTGGACGCGACATGCCTACACGCGGCGGTGGCTGCCTCTCTACCGCCGCCATCAGGACACGGGTAAGCTTGGGGGTGGATAGCTGCGCCATCGCGGCGGCGTAGGCGGCGTCAATTGATGGGAGCAATCCTTTTAAACCGGTGCCAAGTAATGCCGAGATGTAGTGGAATTTCGCGAAACTCGCCAGGAAAGGCAGTTTTCGAGCTATTTCGCTCTTTATAGTGTCGCGTTCATGCCCGCTCAGGCCATCCCACTTGTTGATTGCCAGCACCAACGCGCGGCCTGCCTCCAGAATAAACCCGGCGATGTGTGCATCCTGATCGGAAATTTCGCTGCTCGCGTCTAGGACCAGTACGACCACGTTGGCATCTTCTACCGCTTGCAGGGTTTTCACTACCGAAAACTTCTCTATCGCCTCAAGCACTTTACCCCGACGGCGCAAGCCGGCGGTGTCGATCAGCGTATAAGTGCGCCCGTTACGGTCGAAATCGATATAGATGCTGTTACGCGTCGTACCAGGCTGATCAAAGGCGATAACCCGCTCCTCTCCCAGCATTGTATTCACCAGCGTTGATTTCCCAACGTTGGGACGCCCGACAATGGCTATTTTCGGATGCTTGTCTTTCGTGTCGTCCGCTAGCGGTGGCGGAAAATGCAACAAGGCCAGTTCAACCAGGTCATTTACATTGTCGCCATGGACGGCGGAAATGGCGCACGGATCTCCCACACCCAGTTCGTGAAACTCGGCGGTAACGACAGAAGACGCCATGCCTTCGGTTTTATTTACCACCAGTATGACTTTGCGCCCCGTTTTGCGCAGTTGCTCCGCAATGATTCTATCTTGCGGCGCCAGGCCCAGTCTGCCGTCGACGATAAATAGGACCATGTCCGCCTCATCGATCGCCTGTCGCGTCTGCTTGGCCATTTCATGCAGGATGCCTTCCGTCGCCGTCGGTTCGAAACCGCCTGTATCGACAACGAGGTAAGGTTTTTCCCCCAGTCTACCGTGGCCATAGTGGCGATCTCGTGTCAACCCCGGAATATCCGCCACTATCGCGTCGCGACTACGGGTCAAGCGGTTGAAAAGCGTTGATTTCCCGACATTGGGGCGACCGACCAGCACAAGAGTAGGTTTCATGATGGCAATTTTCCGAAAAAAGCCGATTCCTTAACCCTTCCATGTTTCTTCTGTAAAAAGGGTTTTTTCCGGATTTCTACTGCTGCTCCTTGATTGTAATTCACTGGCTATGGCGTACAGAATGGAAGTAGTGAGCAGAGAAACTGGCTTTGTGGTGATCGCAATATCGAGGAGGATGACTGACCGGGCAGCAGAGGCGGTCCTGCCATCGTTTCTGTGCCATATGCATAAATTCCGCCTTTCAGGGTTTGTACCGCGAAACCATCAGGCAGGGGCACCGGGCGAGTAACGATCGCACCCTCGTCAGTGGGAGATCGCGCAACGATAGCGCCATTATCATTCCTGATGAGATTCACATATCCTAGCGAATCTCCGACTACGATACGAGCGTCGCGAACCAGCGGCGGAGACAATCGGATTCCATCGAGTAGACTTTGCGTCCAGATGCGGGTGCCGTCCGTTTTATCGTAAGCCACCAGCGCACCTCTATTCTCGCTTACGTAAACGTAATGGTTATCCATGGCGAGGCCGGCGTTGCTTGATACATCTCGTGCCCAAATCTGGTTTCCGGTCGTAATTTCGAAGCATGCAACACGTCCCTGATAGGCGACAGCGCATACCTGTCGCTCATCCATTACCGGCAAACTGGTGACATCGGCGATCCGCTCCAACTCTGTCGCGCCTTTTGGTCGCGCTACCGCCGCTTCCCACGCCACACTGCCGGTTGATGAATTTATCGCCACGAGCTTGCCCCCCGCGAAACCGGCATAGACAGTGTCATGCGAGATCAGAACGCCTGCGAAACTTCGCACCGTCAATGATGGAGTAGCACCCTGGTAAATCCACTTGCGCTTGCCGCTGCTCGCCTCCAGGCTGAATATTCTGCCGTCTCCCGTACGAATCACTACCATACCGTTTGCCGCATGCGGCGGGCTTAGCACCTCTGTGGATACCTGTGCCTTCCATAGCCGATTACCGCTTTTCTCATCGAAGGCCAGAACTTCGCCCTTGAAGGTTCCAACCAGCAACAGACCTTCACCCGTGCCAACGCCGC
>JBDTHR010000099.1:0-2840 GCA_039936855.1 Nitrosospira sp.
TCGCGCCAATACGGATCGGTCTGATGCGGGCTGTCGACAGGAAAGGCCGGTATCAGGTCCGATTCATCGCGACGGAAGATATCTGCAAGCCGCTCGGCCAGCAAATTGGCGGCGTATTGGAGATTAATCTCGTAGTCATTCAAGCAAGGTGCCGGAAAGGTAAAGGCATCGCCCAGGTAACGATACATTTTTTCGATAGACTGAACCAATAAATAGTTGGTTTGCATCCATACCGGCCCACGCCAGTTGGAATTTCCGCCGAATAGTCCCGAGTCGGATTCCCCTGGTACATACCGGATGACGGCATTGCCGATACCCGGAATATGGCCTAGATTGTTTTCCGTGGCGTGACGTTTGGAGACGCTGCGCATGCCAAACGGAGAAAGAAACTCCGATTCGTTGAAAATACGCGGCAGCATCTTCACCAGCATGGAGGGGGCAACCAGCGACAACAAGTGCTCCCCGCGCTCATTCGTATGTGTCGGGCACGCGCAGATAATGCTTCCGTCAAACATGCCGCCTTTATGTTCCCATAGGAGCGCCTTGAAGCGGGCACAATTTGCGAGCAGGCGTGCGTCTACCACCTCGCAGGCGAATAGTGGAATGATGCCAACCCAGGAAAAAACATCGATACGATGTATATCGCCATTCGGTTCAACCACGAGATCCTTGAAAAAGCCATTCACATCGTCCCATAGCGATACGCCCGCACCGGTATGACCGGCAATCGTATTGGCAATCGCCAAAAACTGGCTGTAGGACTGCATTGCGATATTTTCATAGGCTGGGTCTTCAACGGCGATTTCCAGCGCCATCATCGTGAGCTGGAGGGAAAACATCGCCATCCAACCGGTGGCATCGGCTTGTTTCAATGTATAACCGGGCGGCAGCGGCCGGGAGCGATCGTATACCGAAATGTTGTCCAATCCGAGAAAGCCGCCTTCGAACACATTCATGCCGGTGGTATCCTTGAGGTTGATCCACCAGGTGTGGTTCAACAATAGCTTGTGCAGCACGCGTTTGAGAAAAGCAGTATCGCCCTTGCCGCGCTGTACCCGCTCTGCGCGAAATACCTTGAGCGCGCCCATAGCCTGCACGGGGGGGTTCACGTCGCTGAACGCCCATTCGTAGGCCGGAATCTGGCCGTTGGGGTGCAGATAGTTTTCATTCAGCAGCAATTCGATTTGCTCTTTTGCAAAATCAACATCGACGAGCGCCAGCACTGCGCAATGGAAGGCGAGATCCCAAGCGGCAAACCAGGGAAATTCCCAGGCGTCCGGCATTGAAATAACGTGGCTTGCCTTGAGATGACTCCAGTTGTGGTTGCGTCCGTGCTTTCTCGACGGCGGTGGGGTTGCTCCGTCGCCTTTCAGCCAGTCGGAGACATCATAGTGAAAGAATTGCTTGCCCCATATCATGCCCGCTAACGACTGGCGCAGGATGCGCTTATCCTGACCGGTAGCGTCAGGTAGCAATGCGTTGAAAAAAGTATCCGCCTCTGCGCGACGCTGAGCAAAAACCTGATCCTGGCTCGCGAACGGTTGAGGCAGAGGCGCGGCCGAAAGCACCAGGTCGATCATTCCGGTCTTGCCTGGTTCAATAGTGAGTTTGCACACTGCCCCGAACTTGGTTCCCTGCTGTGCCGGATTTACTGCCGTATGTTCACCATCCGCCAGATAGCGATGAAAAGCGTCTTTGACATAAGGCCCTGCATTGGGTGTGCCCCACAAGCGGGAGTTGTTGCTCTCATTTTCGGTATAAAGAAGGTTGGCGTGCTGCCGCCCGTAAAGATGGTAAGTTCCGAGCGCCGGATGCTCAGCCATGACTGCCCAGGCAGCGCCTTCCGGTGCGGGCATGGTGTGCAAGACCGGTTTCACTTCGTCTTTTTCCGACCACGACCAATAATTTCGAAACCAGAGTTGCGGCAACAACCACAGGACAGCTTCATCCGGCCCACGATTACTGGCAAGTATGCGGATGTGTAGCTCGTCAGGGGATGCCTTTGCGTAGAATACTTCCACATCCCAATAGCGTCCGTCGGCGAAGGCGCCGCTATCGATCAGATTAAAAGAGGGATCCTTGCGGGAACGGCGAGCGTTTTCCTCTACCAATCGAGTGTAGGGGAATGGGGACTGGGGATATTTGTAAAGGTAATGGAGCCAGGAATGCGAAGGAGTCGCGTCAACATAGAAATAGCATTCTTTTACATCTTCGCCCCGATTGCCCTGGTTGCCGGTAAGGCCGAAAGCGCGTTCTTTGAGAATGGAATCCTTGCCGTTCCAGAGTGCCAGCCCGAAACAGAGATGCTGTGCTTCGTCCGAAATCCCGCCCAAGCCATCCTCATTCCAGCGATAGGCGCGGGAGCGGGATTGGTCGTGATCAAAGTATTCCCATGCGGTGCCGTTTGGACTATAGTCCTCGCGAACCGTACCCCAGGCACGCTCGGACAGATATGGCCCCCACAAGCGCCAGTTTTCTGCACCTTGATGCTGGTTTTCGAGTCGCTGCTTTTCGCAATCCTCCTGTGAGGACATAGGTGTTACTCCTCTTTTCGCTTGCCCCGCCGGATGCCTTCCAGTTTGACCCAGGTTTCCAGGACACAGGCCACGCTCCATGCTTGCGATGGGGCGCCACGCGGTGCGTGAGGCGGTTCGCCGTCGAAAATTTCTGATATGGAACCCAGTCCCGCATCCAGCAGGTGATCGCGAAAGGGAGCCAAACGGGATTGAGCTAACCCCGCATCCTCCGTTACCCGATACTCCGCCATCGCGTAAAGAGGCAATAACCAACTCCAGACTGTACCCTGATGATACGCGAAATCACGTTCCCATACACCGCCA
>JBDTHR010000100.1:0-5357 GCA_039936855.1 Nitrosospira sp.
CGACTTTAGCCAGATCCATCCCCATCAGCCCGGGAAATTCCCGAGCGCGTTTCAGTGCTTCAGCCTCATCGGGAAAACCTGCCATGATACAGCCTGACTGCGCACCTTTTTCGCGCAAGATACGCGTCAGCTTGCGCGTATCGATATCCGCAATCGCCACCACGCCATGTTGCCTGAGGTACTCCGGCAAGGTCTGGGTCTGTCTCCAATTGCTTGAGACGAGGGAAAGATCCCGGATCACCAGTCCCGCAGCATATACGCGAGCGATGTTGCCGGATTCCACATCGTCCGGATTCGTGCCCGTATTGCCGATGTGTGGATAAGTCAATGTAATGATTTGCCGGCAATACGAAGGATCAGTCAGTATCTCCTGGTAGCCGGTCATGGAAGTGTTGAATACGACTTCGCCCGTACTGACGCCTTCGAAGCCGATAGATATGCCGCGGAAAACTGTGCCGTCGGCGAGTGCGAGAACGGCATACGGGCGTTGTGACACGTGGGACTCCTGCGAATGAGACAAGACATGAAAATGGGACAAGCTGCCCATTGTCCCATTTTATAAGTGCGAGATTATACTTCGAAAAGCAGCTTCAATGAAACCGAAGCCGCATTATATGACCGCGAAGACGCGAGCTGCATAACTGGCACAGAATTATTCGCGCAATCCCAGCACGTCCTGCATATCAAACAATCCGCTTTGCCTGTCGACAAGAAATCGTGCGGCACGCAGCGCGCCCTCGGCGAAAGTTGCGCGACTGCCGGCCTTGTGTGAAATCTCGATGCGCTCGCCTGTCCCTGCAAACAGCACGATGTGATCGCCAACGATGTCTCCGCCGCGCACGGTGGCAAAACCAATAGTGCCAGGCGTTCGTTCGCCGGTATTTCCTTCGCGTGCATAAACCGCGATTTCGGGGAGTTCTCTGCCAAGCGCTCTAGCGATCACCTCGCCCATCTGCAACGCAGTGCCGGACGGCGCATCAACCTTGTGCCGATGGTGCGCCTCAATAATTTCTATGTCGTAACCCGTGTTCAGGTTCAATGCCTTGGCCGCCGTCTCCAGCAACTTGAAGGTAACGTTCACACCCACGCTCATATTGGGGGCAAACACAATTGATATGTCTTTTGATGCGACGTTGAGTTCTTCTTTTTGTTCAGCAGAAAAGCCTGTCGTGCCGATTACCATTTTAACCCCGGCCGCACGGCACGCCACCACGTGCGCGAGCGTTCCTTCAGGCCGCGTGAAATCAATCAGCACATCGGTTGCCCGCAACCCGGAAGCAACATCATCGGTAATTGCGACGCCACATGGCGTACCAGCCAACTCCCCCGCATCCCTTCCGAGAAATGAGCTCCCGGTACGCTCCAGCGCGGCGCTCAATTTCATGTCCGGGGCCAGGGCAATAGCCTCCAGCAAAACTCGCCCCATCCGGCCTGAACTTCCAGCGATGGCAATATTCAATGTCGTCATTTATCCTAAATCCGGCAGTGGACAGGGTGGAGTGAGCAGTCTCTAGTGTACAGAGCAAGGCGCAACGACGCAGAAATGGTCATTTCACCACGAGGTTGCAACGCAGCGCCGTGCCGCGAAAATTGTTCACTCCGCCCTGTTGCGAGCGCACCAGGAAGGTGAAGCTCATGGAGCACAAGAAATCCTTATTTAGTTATAGCGCCAAACTGAAAAGAACTGAAAATGAGCGTCAGTTTCCAGATTCAGGTTTATCTCAGGAATCTTTTTTCGGATCGCCCAAGGTGATTCTATTCTTTCAGCAGGTCTGCTTCCATATCGCCTAAATCCACTGCTGGAGATGGCACCAGCCTGGGGCCGCGTTTTTCCTGCTCCGGTAAGCGTGAAGCCTCACTGACATATGGAATCCCACCTGAGGCAGCAATACTGGTGGCAACGGGCGTTTCACCCTGCGCCGCGATATCATTGGAACCGGGAACACCGGTTTCATTTTCACTGGAAGCGGGAATATCGGTCACGGCGTGAGTCACTGGTTGGGAAAGAGCTTCATCTTTACTTGAAACAGAGATATCGCCGGGTACTTGATCAGCGCCCTCTTGCTGAGTAACTTGAGTGCCGCTTTCTCCCTTGATCGCAGTCCTGGTGGACTCACCCGGCATGGAAGGCTCGACCGACGGCGGCTGAACAAAAGCAAGCGAAGGCGTAAAAGTGCCATTCGTGCGCACCAGCTTATCACCTTCAAAAAAAAACTGCCAGATGTCTTTGCTCGACCAGCTTTCCCTTCTGCTCAAGGCGATATACATAATCCCAGCGGTTTTCATGGAAAGCGTCACTAATCATGGGAGAACCCAGCGCAAAGCGTACCTGCGACCGAGTCATGCCGGGCTTTAGTTTGTTCACCATTTCCTGGGTAATGACATTACCCTGCTGGATTTCGATTTTGTAGAGCAAGGATGGAATAGACGAACATCCGGCGAGCAATAGCAAACCGACCAACGTGAATATTCTTGCGCGCATCGCGACGACGTAGGTTTCCAAAGCGAACTCAACGTTATATGATACAGCAAATAACCTAACGGATGAATATAACCATGAGCAAGCCAAACAACCTCAAGACCATGGGCTTGAAGGCCACACTACCGCGACTTAGAATACTCAGCTTGTTCGAAAGCAGCGCGGTACGCCATCTTTCGGCCGAGGATGTTTACAGAAACCTCATCGGGGATGGGGAAGACATCGGTCTCGCCACCGTGTACCGGGTGCTGACCCAATTCGAACAGGCAGGATTGCTCGAACGCCACCATTTTGAAGGCGGCAAGGCAGTGTTTGAACTTGCCAGCGACTCCCATCACGATCATCTGGTTTGCCTGCAATGCGGCAGAGTGGAAGAATTTTACGACGCTGAAATCGAGAGGCGTCAAATTCGAATCGCCAAGGATCGCGGCTTTGCCATACATGAACACTCTCTTTCACTTTACGCTGATTGTATTAAACCTGCTTGTCCCTATCAAAAAACCGATGAGAATGGTGGGAACGTGAAAAGCTAGCTTAATTTTTTTCTGAAGCGCGCAGATTCAAGCTATAGTTATGCGATTGAGCGCCGAATATCGATTCTTCAGCGCGAAAAATATTGAGATTCGGCTTGTCCATTCACGGTCCGCTGAATTTACCGTGCTCCTCGTCCGCTGCTGATTGAGACAACCCGTTCGATAAATCAACTTTGCGGGCATGCAACGCTATAAACCTGTCATGCCCTCGCTGACCCCTTGTCAAAGCAGTTGACCAAAGACCGCCTAAACATTACTGTTCAGTTTTTATTCAAATATTTTTTGCTGTCACTCAACATTGGAAATTCAAGAAAGCATGAGCACGGAATTGACAGGCGCTGAGATTGCAGTGCGTTGCCTGCAAGAAGAAGGGGTGGACTATATTTTTGGCTACCCCGGCGGCGCCGTACTGTACATTTATGACGAATTGTTCAAGCAGGACAAGGTCAGGCACGTACTGGTGCGGCACGAGCAAGCAGCGGTGCATGCAGCGGATGGCTACGCTCGCTCCAGCAATAAGGTAGGCGTGGCGCTGGTGACGTCCGGACCCGGCGTGACGAACGCTGTGACCGGCATTGCCACCGCGTATATGGACTCGATCCCCCTGGTCATCATCAGCGGGCAGGTGCCAACCCATGCCATTGGTCTGGATGCGTTTCAGGAAGTGGATACCGTCGGCATCACGCGTCCATGCGTTAAGCATAATTTTCTGGTCAAGGATATCACCGAGCTTGCCACTACCATCAAAAAGGCATTCTATATTGCTTCCACAGGCCGCCCTGGTCCGGTACTGGTGGATATCCCGAAGGATGTGAGCCAGCAGAAAACCAAATTTGATTATCCCGCGAACGTCGCCATGCGCTCCTATAACCCGATTACGAGGGGACACGCCGGACAAATCAAAAAGGCGGTACAACTGATACTGGAAGCCAAACGTCCGATGATCTACGCGGGCGGCGGTGTCATCCTGAGCAACGCAGCGCCGCAATTGACCGATATGGTGCGAATGCTGGGGTTCCCCTGCACCAATACACTGATGGGATTGGGCGGTTATCCCGCAACCGACAAGCAGTTTGTCGGCATGTTGGGAATGCACGGCACCTACGAAGCCAACATGGCGATGCAGCACTGTGACGTGTTGGTGGCCGTGGGTGCCCGCTTTGATGATCGAGTCATAGGCAATCCCAAGCATTTTTCCAATGAAGACCGAAAAATAATACATATAGATATCGACCCTTCATCTATTTCAAAACGTGTGAAGGTGGATATCCCCATTGTCGGCAACGTCTCCGATGTCCTGGACGAACTGATAAAATTAATCAAGGCGCGCAAGGAAAAACTCGATCGGAATGCCCTCGATGCGTGGTGGACCCAAATCGACTTATGGCGTGCACGCGATTGCCTCAAGTACGATCGCGCAACCTCGATTATCAAACCACAGATGGTGATTGAAAAACTGTATGAGGTAACCGGAGGTAATGCGTTCATTACCTCGGATGTGGGCCAGCATCAAATGTGGGCAGCCCAGTTCTACAAATTCGACCTGCCGAGGCGGTGGATAAATTCCGGTGGCTTGGGCACCATGGGCTTTGGTCTTCCGGCAGCGATGGGTGTGCAGTTTGCCAATCCCCGCGATATGGTGGCTTGTGTCACTGGCGAGGCCAGCATACAGATGTGCATTCAGGAATTGTCCACCTGCAAGCAATATAACCTGCCGCTGAAGATCATTAATTTGAATAACCGTTACATGGGAATGGTGCGGCAATGGCAACAATTTTTCCATGGGAATCGTTATGCTGAATCCTATATGAATGCGCTGCCCAACTTCGTCAAATTGGCGGAGAGCTATGGTCATGTCGGCATGCAGATCGAACAACCCGGTGACGTGGAAAGCGCGTTGCAAGAGGCCTTCAAACTCAAGGACCGGTTGGTATTCATGGATTTCATAACGGACCAGACCGAGAACGTTTTTCCCATGGTACCCGGCGGAAAAGGTCTCTCCGAGATGATTCTGGTATAAACAATGCGACATATCATTTCTCTTTTGATGGAAAACGAAGCGGGCGCGCTGTCTCGCGTAGCCGGCCTGTTCTCGTCGCGTGGCTACAATATTGAATCGCTGACTGTCGCCGCCACCGAAGACCCGACCCTGTCTCGCATGACGCTCGTTACCGTGGGATCGGATGACGTGGTCGAGCAGATAACCAAGCAACTGAATAAACTCATTGAAGTGGTCAAAGTGGTGGATCTGAGCGAAGGCGATCATATCGAACGCGAACTTATGCTGATGAAAGTGCGCGCGGTAGGAAAGGACCGCGATGAGATAAAGCGCATGGCTGATATTT
>JBDTHR010000101.1:0-11966 GCA_039936855.1 Nitrosospira sp.
TGCCGCCCTCGAAATGGTGACGTTCGAGCAACCCTGCCTGCTCGAATTGGGTCAGCACCCGGTACACGGTGGCGAGACCGATGTCTTCACCTTCTCCGATGAGGGTTCTGTAAACATCCTCGGCGGAGAGATGGCGCACCGCGCTGCTTTCGAACAAGCTGAGTATTCTAAGGCGCGGCAGCGTGGCCTTCAAGCCCATGGTCTTGAGATTGTTTGGCTTGCTCATAGCTATATCCATCCGGTAGATTATTTGCTGTATCATATAACGTTGAGTTCGCTTTGGAAACCTACGTCGTCGCGATGCGCGCAAGAATACTCACGTTGGTCGGTTTGCTATTGCTCGCAGGATGTTCGTCTGTTCCATCCTTGCTCTACAAAATCGAAATCCAGCAGGGTAATGTCATTACCCAGGAAATGGTGAACAAGCTAAAGCCCGGCATGACTCGGTCGCAGGTACGCTTCGCGCTGGGCTCCCCCATGATTAGTGACGCTTTCCATGAAAACCGCTGGGATTATGTATATCGACTTGAGCAGAGGGGGAGGCTGGTCGAGCAAAGACATCTGGCAGTTTTTTTTGAAGGCGATAAACTGGTGAGCACGAATGGCACTTTTACGCCTTCGCTTGCTTTTGTTCAGCCGCCGTCAACCGAACCTTCCATGCCGGCTGAGTCAACCAGGCCTGTGGTCAAGGAAGGAAGCAGCACTCAAATTACCAAGAAAGAAGGTGCTGATCAAGTGCCCGGCGATATTCCTGCGTCGAGTAAAGGGGAAGGTTCCCAAGCCGCGACTTACGCAGTGACCGATATTCCCGCTTCCAATAAAGAGGAAACCGGTATTCCAGGTTCAAGCGATATCGCCGCTCAGGGCGAAACGGCGGCTACCACCAGTATTGCTGCGTCAAGTGGAATTCCATACGTGAATGAAGCTTCAAGTTTGCGGGAGCCGGAAAAGCGCGGCCCCAGGCTGGTGCCGTCGCCAGCAGCGGATATGGGTAATATGGAAGCAGACCTGCCGAAAGAATAGGATCACCTTGGGCGATCCGAAAAAAGATTCCTGAGATAAATGACGACATTGAAAATTGCCATCGCTGGAAGCTCGGGCCGGATGGGGCGAGCTTTGCTGGAGGCTATCTCCCAGGCCCCGGACATGCAATTGAGCGCCGCGCTGGAGCGTACCGGTAGCCCATTTCTCGGAAGGGATGCGGGGGAATTGACTGGTGCGCCGTGCGGCGTTGATATTACCGATGATGTTGCTTCCGGGGTGCGGGCAACCGATGTGCTGATTGATTTCACCCGGCCTGAAGGAACGCTTGCGCACCTGGCGGCGTGCCGTGCGGCGGGGGTTAAAATGGTAATCGGCACGACCGGTTTTTCGGCTGAACAAAAAGAAGAACTCAAGGCCGGATCAAAAGACATATCAATTGTATTTGCTCCCAATATGAGCGTGGGTGTGAACGTTACCTTCAAATTGCTGGAGACGGCGGCCAAGGCATTGAACCTGAACACGGGTTACGACATAGAAATTATTGAGGCGCACCATCGGCACAAGGTTGACGCGCCGTCCGGCACTGCGTTGCAGATGGGCGAGGTGATCGCAAGAGCGCTCGGCAGAGAGCTCTCCGAAATCGCAGTTTACGCACGCGAAGGCAATACCGGCGAGCGGGCGCCTGGCACCATTGGTTTCGCCACCGTGCGCGGTGGAGATATCGTTGGCGATCACATCGTAATGTTTGCAGGGACAGGCGAGCGCATCGAGATTTCACACAAAGCTGGCAGTCGCGCAACTTTCGCCGAAGGCGCGCTGCGTGCTGCGCGATTTCTTGCCGACAGACGAAGCGGGTTATTTGATATGCAGGATGTGCTGGGATTACGCGATTAATCCTGTGTCCGGTACGCCGCTCACGCCTTCGCGGTCACATGATACGGCGGCGGTTTCATTGAAGCCGCTTTTCGAAGTATAATCTCGCACTTATAAAATGGGACAATGACAGCTTGTCCCATTTTCATGTCTTGTCTCATTCGCAGGAGTCCCAGTGTCACAACGCCCGCATGCCGTTCTCGCACTCGCCGACGGCACAGTTTTCCGCGGCATATCCATCGGCCTCGAAGGCGTCAGTATGGGTGAAGTCGTATTCAACACTTCCATGACCGGCTATCAGGAAATACTGACTGATCCTTCGTATTGCCGGCAGATCATTACGTTGACTTATCCGCACATTGGCAATACAGGTACTAATCCGGATGATGTGGAATCCGGCAATATCGATCACGTATATGCGGCGGGCTTGGTGATCCGGGATCTTTCCCTCGTCTCAAGTAATTGGAGACAGACCCAGACCTTACCGGAATACCTCAGGCAACATGGCGTGGTAGCGATTGCGGATATTGATACGCGCAAGCTTACGCGTATCCTGCGCGAAAAAGGTGCGCAGTCAGGCTGTATCATGGCAGGTTTTCCCGATGAAGCTGAAGCGCTGCAACGCGCTCGGGAATTTCCCGGGCTGATGGGAATGGATTTGGCTAAAGTCGTGAGTTGCACTCAGCCTTACGAATGGAACGAGGGTGAATGGAGGTTGGGTTGTGATTACCAGGTTGATAAGAATCCCCGCTTTCATGTCGCCGCAGTGGATTTCGGCGTCAAGCGCAACATGCTGCGCAAATTGGCGCAACGCCATTGCAAGGTTACGGTATTGCCTGCTCGAACTACCGCTGACGAGATTCTGGCACTACGGCCCGACGGGGTATTTCTTTCCAATGGACCCGGCGATCCGGAGCCTTGCGATTACGCAATTACCACAATCAGAAAATTGCTTGAAGAAGAAGTACCCCTCTTTGGCGTTTGCATGGGGCACCAACTGCTGGGGCTGGCAAGTGGAGCCAAAACCGTGAAGATGAAATTCGGTCACCACGGCGCCAACCACCCTGTGAAGGATCTGGACAGTGGCACAGTAGCGATTACCAGCCAGAACCACGGCTTCGCGGTGGATATCGATACCTTGCCGAAGAATGCGCGCGTTACGCATCTGTCGTTATTTGACGGCAGCTTGCAGGGATTCGAGTTGACCGGCCAGCGCGCATTCTGCTTTCAGGGACATCCTGAGGCAAGTCCTGGGCCTCACGATCTGGATTATTTATTCGATAAATTTATCGGGTTGATGGAAAGAAACGGGCGAAATAAAAATATGAAAGAGACCCCTGAATAGATCCGGGACCGGCGCTCACCGCATTGTATTCCCCGGCATCACCAGCGGGACAAGAATCCGGCGGCAGCCCGCAATGCGCCTTGCAATTATGCTGATTTTGCTGATACGCGCTTTGTGTGGAATCTAGCCGGAGTTTTCTGAAGCAGCGTACCGATGTCACTCCAAAAATTTCACTGCAACCATGCCTAAACGTAACGACATAAAATCCATCCTCATTATCGGCGCGGGGCCTATCATTATCGGGCAGGCATGCGAGTTCGATTATTCCGGGACCCAGGCTTGCAAGGCGTTGCGGGAGGAAGGTTATCGCATCATTCTGGTGAATTCCAATCCTGCAACCATCATGACCGATCCGGAAATGGCGGATGCCACCTATATCGAGCCCATTATCTGGCCTATGGTGGAAAAGATTATCGCCATTGAGCGCCCGGATGCGCTATTGCCGACGATGGGCGGACAGACGGCATTGAATTGTGCTCTCGACCTGGCCAAGAATGGCGTCCTTCAAAAATATGGCGTCGAGCTGATCGGTGCTTCGCGCGACGCCATCGACAAGGCCGAGGATCGCGAGAAATTCAAGCAGGCAATGACCCGTATCGGGTTGAGTTCAGCACGTTCCGCCATTGCTCATAGCCTGGAGGAAGCCCTGCAAGTACAGGCAATGGTGGGCTATCCGGCTATCATTCGACCATCATTTACCATGGGCGGCAGCGGCGGCGGTATCGCATACAACCGCGAGGAATTTCTGGATATCTGCGAGCGGGGGCTGGAAGCTTCGCCCACGCGGGAATTGTTGATCGAGGAATCGGTCATCGGCTGGAAAGAATTCGAAATGGAGGTAATACGGGATACGAAAGATAATTGCATCGTCATCTGCGCCATTGAAAACCTCGATCCCATGGGTGTGCACACTGGTGACTCCATCACCGTAGCGCCGGCACAAACGCTGACCGACAGGGAATACCAGATTATGCGTAATGCATCGATAGCGGTGTTGCGCGAAATAGGGGTGGAAACAGGCGGTTCCAATGTACAGTTTGCCATCAACCCACAGGACGGACGTATGCTCGTCATCGAGATGAATCCGCGTGTGTCGCGCTCTTCCGCGCTGGCTTCGAAAGCGACGGGATTTCCTATCGCCAAGGTGGCGGCTAAACTTGCGGTGGGCTATACACTGGATGAACTCCGGAACGACATTTCTGATGGGGCGATGCCCGCATCATTCGAGCCCTCCATCGATTACATCGTTACCAAAATACCGCGCTTCGCTTTTGAGAAATTTCCCCAGGCCAATGATCGTCTCACCACACAGATGAAGTCGGTAGGCGAGGTTATGGCGATTGGACGCACTTTTCAGGAATCTTTTCAAAAAGCTCTGCGCGGACTGGAGATCGGTGTAGACGGATTGGATGAGAAAACGGCGGATATTGAAACAATCACAGCCGAACTGGCAGATCCGGGCCCGGACCGGATCTGGTTTGTGGCCGATGCGTTTCGTTGCGGCATGACGTTTGATGAGATTCACGAGCATACGTGCATCGATCCCTGGTTCCTGGCCCAGATCGAAGATCTGGTAAGGCAGGAACAGTCCGTTGCCGGAAAACCTCTGGATACATTTGATCGGCAGGCTTTGCGTAAACTGAAACGTAGCGGTTTTTCCGATCAGCGGTTGGCGAAGTTGATGAATGTGACGCAGGAGGCAGTTCGCGCCCGGCGACACCAATTCGGCCTGCGCCCGGTATACAAGCGGGTCGATACTTGCGCCGCCGAGTTTGCTACCCGTACTGCTTATATGTACTCCACCTACGAAGAGGAATGTGAAGCGCTGCCGGGCGACAGGAAGAAGATCATGGTGCTCGGGGGTGGCCCCAACCGTATCGGTCAGGGTATCGAGTTCGATTACTGTTGTGTTCACGCAGCGCTGGCCTTAAGTGAGGATGGTTTCGAGACCATCATGGTCAACTGCAATCCCGAGACGGTTTCCACCGACTACGATACTGCGGATCGGCTTTATTTCGAGCCCTTGACTTTGGAGGACGTACTCGAGATTGTCGAGGTGGAGAAACCGCTGGGTGTAATCGTACAGTATGGCGGACAGACGCCACTGAAGCTTGCACGCGATCTCGAAGCTAGCGGGGTCCCCATTATCGGTACCAGCCCGGACATGATCGACTGTGCCGAAGATCGGGAGCGTTTCCAGAAAATGTTGCATCAGCTTGGGCTGAAACAACCACCAAGCCGTATTGCGCGAAATGCGGAAGCAGCGATTGCCGCGGCCAGCGAAATCGGTTATCCGCTGGTGGTTCGTCCCAGCTATGTACTGGGAGGGCGAGCCATGGAAATCATCCATGAGCAAGCACATCTTGAACGGTACATGCTTCGGGCGGCGAAGGTTTCGCACGATTCACCGGTGCTGCTGGACCATTTTCTAAACGACGCTGTGGAAGTGGATGTGGATGCGATTTGCGATGGCGAAGCCGTGCTGATTGGCGGAATCATGGAACACATCGAGCAGGCCGGTGTGCACTCAGGCGATTCGGCATGTTCGTTGCCGCCCTTCAACCTGCCAGCGCCGATCCAGGATGAGCTACGCCGTCAGACTTCGGCAATGGCGCGCGCGCTCAAGGTCGTAGGATTGATGAATGTGCAATTTGCCATTCAGGGTGATACCGTTTACGTACTCGAGGTAAATCCGAGAGCATCTCGTACCGTGCCTTTCGTATCCAAAGCCACGGGATTGCAATTGGCAAAAATCGCTGCGCGCTGCATGACGGGTGTAACGCTTGCACGCCAGGGTATAGTCAAGGAATTCATTCCCTATTATTATTCCGTAAAGGAAGCTGTCTTTCCCTTTATAAAATTTCCCGGTGTAGACACCATACTCGGACCCGAAATGAAGTCCACCGGCGAAGTGATGGGAGTAGGGCGAACGTTTGCAGAAGCGTTTGTAAAGTCGCAACTGGCCGCCGGCGTAAAACTTCCGCTGTCGGGTAAAGTCTTTATCAGTGTCCGCCAGGCGGATAAGCCCCGTGTTGTAGAAATCGCACGCAATCTTGCGCATCTCGGATTCACGCTTTATGCTACCCGTGGAACTGCGGCGGTTCTGAGTTCGGCGGGGTTGGCCGTAACGCCGGTAAACAAGATGGCGGAAGGGCGTCCGCACATAGTAGACATGATCAAAAACGGTGAGATGGCCTTGATTATCAATACTGTGGAAGACAAGCGGAGCGCGATTCACGACTCTTACTCAATCCGTCACGCCGTATTGCAGGCAAGGGTAACCTATTACACTACGCTGGCAGGCGCACGTGCCGCCTGCATCGGCATGGCAAGCATGCAGGAGTTGCAAGCCTACAGTTTACAAAACCTTCACGGGTTGCGAGGAATGATGCCGGCGACATCATTCCATGTTGATGGAGAGGGAGATGTGCCGTTTAAGGCGCAGCAAACGGATCTGCCGCAAACTTAACAAAATAAATCGGTCGACGAATCGAACACAAAACAGGTGGTGATATAAGTCTTATGAGTACAATTCCTTTAACAGTAGTCGGCGCCGGAAAACTGCGCGCTGAATTGCAAGAAATGAAAACCGTGCAGCGTCCCGCGGTTATCGTCGCGATTGCGGAAGCTCGTGCCCACGGTGATCTTTCCGAAAATGCGGAATACGAAGCAGCCAAAGAACGACAGGGTTTTATCGAGGGACGCATTGCCGACCTGGAGAGCAAGCTCTCCAATGCTCAGGTCATCGATCCCGCTTTGCTCGACGCGGATGGCGCCTGTGTATTTGGCGCAACTATCGATCTGGAGGATATGGCCAACGCGACGACAGTAACTTATCAGATTGTCGGGGACGATGAAGCCGATATCAAGGAGGGGAAAATTTCCATCAGCTCCCCCATTTCCCGCGCGCTTATCGGCAAGTATCCCGGGGATGTGGCGGAAGTCATGGCGCCGGGTGGATTGCGGGAGTATGAGATTCTTGACGTGAGATATGTTTGAGCATCGCATATCTTTTCTGTGGGCGATGCGCAGTAACGTATCAACGCAGTAACGTATCAACTCGAGACGCCACCTGGTAAACCCTGTCTGGTTCGACGTGACTTCTTGTCATTGCGAAGAGGTGCAATGTCGGGTGACACTATCTTTTCTGGCCTGGGACGATAGATCACCAGTATTTTGCCGATATGCTGTATAGGGGCGGCGCCGAGGCGCTCGCAGATTTCTCTCAGCAAGGCGTTTCTTGTTTCACGCTCATTCCCCGCCACTTTGACTTTGATCAGCTCGTGACTTTTAAGGCCCTGATCCAGCTCATTGATAACGTTCTCCGACAGACCTACATCGCCTATCCAGACAATTGGCTTGATGGCATGGGCAAGCGCCTTTAGCGCTCGCCGTCGAGCGAGTGCGAGTTCTAACATAAGTTTTCCGAAAAGCGTCCATTTTACGCGATGAAATCCTCCAAAACCAGCAAAGCCTGGATGAAAGAGCATGTGAATGATTTTTTTGTAAAGCAGGCAAAAAAAGAAGGTTACCGTTCACGCGCCGCTTACAAGCTGATCGAGATTGCAAAGCGTGATCATCTGCTTTGTCCCGGCATGACAGTGGTAGACCTTGGCGCGGCGCCGGGTGGGTGGTCGCAGGTGGCAGCGGAAAAACTGGCTGGAAAAGGCAGGGTGATTGCGCTGGATTTGCAGGAAATGGCAGCTTTGCGAGGCGTTACGTTCATTCAAGGCGATTTCACCGAAGCGTCCGTTTTAGCGGAACTGAAAATACATCTCGGAAAATATCCTCTTGACCTTGTAATTTCGGATATGTCACCTAATATAACGGGCATAGGGATAAGCGATCAAGCGCGCGGCATGTATCTGGCGGAGCTTGCTTTGGAGTTTAGCGCGGAGCGATTGAACTCCGATGGTAATTTTCTCGTCAAAGTGTTTCAAGGTTCGGGTTTTGAGGAGTTTTTACGCGCAATGCGTGCGACATTCAGTCGAGTGATGACGCGTAAACCCGAGGCATCTCGCGATCGCAGCAGTGAAATCTATTTGCTGGGGATGGGGAAGCGGAAATGAGTACTTGAACTGAAAGTAAATGACATGCAGGCGAGCTTACGAAACGCCGGGTTTACGAAACACTATAAGAGCCATGGCGAGCATGCTGGCTATTATAAATCTCGAAATGGGTTTAGAATGAAGCATTCAAGTATTTTGACGGCGCAAGCCAAGGAGCTATCTTGAACAATCTCATTAAAAACATGGCCATCTGGCTTGTGATTGCTTTGGTGCTGATGACGGTGTTCAATCAGTTCAGCACCCGACAGGCGGCGCAGGCGCCAATGGAATATTCGCAGTTCATCGACGAAGTGAAGCAGGGCAGGATTGCCAAGGTGACCATAGAAGGGCGAACGTTGAAAGGCACCAAATCCGATGGCCGGCGTTTTACCACTTACACGCCTTCGGATCCCTGGATGGTAAGCGATCTGCTGAAGGCAGGCGTCATCATTGATGCCAAGCCGGAAGAGGAGCCTTCGCTGCTGATGAACATTTTCGTTTCATGGTTTCCGATGCTTCTACTGATAGGTGTATGGATTTTCTTCATGCGCCAAATGCAGGGAGGTGGCCGCGGCGGCGGTGCGTTCTCGTTCGGAAAGAGCAAGGCGCGCATGCTTGACGAGTCCACCAATCAAGTAACCTTTGCTGACGTGGCGGGTTGCGAGGAAGCCAAGGAGGAAGTTTTCGAGCTGGTCGAATTCTTGCGCGATCCCAGCAAGTTCCAGAAGTTGGGGGGACGAATTCCCCGCGGCGTATTAATGGTGGGAAGCCCGGGAACGGGTAAAACCCTTCTGGCTCGCGCAATTGCGGGCGAGGCCAAAGTTCCGTTTTTCAGTATTTCCGGTTCGGATTTTGTGGAAATGTTCGTCGGTGTGGGTGCGGCGAGAGTGCGTGACATGTTCGAGCAAGCCAAGAAGCATGCCCCATGCATTATTTTCATCGATGAAATCGACGCGGTCGGTCGTCAACGCGGCGCGGGTCTCGGCGGTGGAAACGACGAGCGGGAACAAACGTTGAACCAGTTGCTGGTCGAGATGGATGGTTTCGAGGGAACCGCCGGCGTGATTGTGATTGCGGCGACTAACCGGCCTGATGTGCTTGATCCGGCGTTATTGCGTCCTGGCCGTTTCGACCGGCAGGTGACGGTACCGCTTCCCGACATTCGTGGGCGCGAGCAGATACTGCACGTACATATGCGCAAGGTACCGATTGCACCCGATGTGCATGCGGAAATCATCGCGCGAGGTACGCCAGGGATGTCTGGTGCTGACTTGGCCAATCTGGTGAACGAGGCGGCACTGTTTGCGGCACGTAGCAATAAGCGGCACGTGGA
Organism: Nitrosospira sp.; assembly: GCA_039936855.1. Lineage (GTDB taxonomy): Bacteria > Pseudomonadota > Gammaproteobacteria > Burkholderiales > Nitrosomonadaceae > Nitrosospira. The sequence goes on from JBDTHR010000101.1 coordinate 9,584, forward strand.
TATGGACGACTTCGAGCGCGCAAAGGACAAGATCTTCATGGGCGCGGAACGTCGTTCCGTGGTGATGCCGGAGCGGGAGCGGCGCAACACTGCCTATCACGAATCCGGACATGCGGTTGTCGCGCAGTTGCTGCCTAAGACCGACCCGGTGCACAAGGTTTCCATCATCCCGCGAGGACGTGCGTTAGGTGTGACCATGCAGTTGCCGACGGAAGACCGCTTCAGCATGGACCGCGAGGAAATACTGCAGAACATTGCAGTGCTGTTCGGCGGGCGTATTGCCGAGGAAGTATTCATGGGGCAGATGACGACGGGTGCGTCCAATGACTTTGAGCGCGCCACGGAAATGGCGAGGCGTATGGTCACGCAGTGGGGTATGTCGGATTCCCTCGGCCCGATGGTATATGGCGAGAATGAGGGTGAAGTTTTTCTCGGCCGCTCTGTTACCACCCATAAGAACGTCAGCGAAGCCACCATGCAGAAGGTTGACGTGGAAATTCGCCGTATCATTGATATGCAGTACACGTTGGCCCGCAAGTTGATCGAGGAAAACCGCGACAAAATCGAGGTGATGGCCAAAGCACTGTTGGAGTGGGAGACCATAGACTCTGATCAGATCGGCGATATTATGGAAGGCCGCCCACCGCGTCCTCCAAAGCCCAGTAAATCCACGCCGACGCCGCCTAAGGACAACACCCCTCCGACGGCGCCAGAGCCAACAACAACGCCAGCTCAGGAAGTTTAAGCGCAGGATATTCCCAAGCTGACCATCTAATGAAAAAGGCGGGTTCATCCCGCCTTTTTCATTTTCTAATTGGGCGTTACACCGCCAGATTTCCGTGCCCTCATTCCCCTACTTAAACACGCATCATCTTGGCCCCGCTCTCGTGATGGGGATTGTCAATGTGACGCCAGACTCCTTTTCCGACGGTGGTTTGTGCGGTTCGACCGAGCATGCGCTCCGCCATGCGGCACATCTGATTGAACAGGGGGCGGACTGGCTGGATATCGGCGGCGAGTCCACTCGTCCCGGCAGTGCTTCCATCAGCGTGGAGGAGGAGTTGCGCCGCGTCATTCCGGTAGTGGAAGCTTTGGTCGGCCGGAATGTATCCATTTCGGTCGATACATCCAAGCCGGAGGTGATGCGTGCGTCGATAGCAGCGGGCGCAGCGATGATTAACGATGTCAATGCGCTACAGGCAACGGGTGCGCTTGAAGCGGTTGCCGCCGGAGGTGTAGCAGCATGCCTCATGCACATGCAAGGTGCTCCGCACAGCATGCAAAGCAGCCCTCGATACGATGATGTGATGGCGGAGGTGAAAGCTTTTCTACAGCAGCGCCTCGATGCAGCGCAAGCTGCGGGTATCTCGCGCGGGCAGTTGATAATAGATCCCGGTTTCGGTTTTGGTAAGACGTACGACCATAATATCCAGTTGCTGCGCCATCTCGACCGTTTCACCGATCTTGGCGTGCCAGTAATGGTGGGGTTGTCGCGCAAGGCAATGTTGGGGAAAATTACCGGTAACGAAGTGGGTAACCGGGTCCACGCCAGTGTTGCCGCCGCTTTGGCGGCAGTGGCGAGGGGTGCGGCAATTGTGCGGGTACACGATGTAAAAGCAACCCGGGATGCGCTAGCGGTTTATAATATTATCGAACAACGACAATAAACTGCGGGGTGATGCTTGCGCTGTGTTGAGTTGTCATATCTACGGAGCCTTCGATTGACAAAGAAATATTTTGGTACTGACGGCATACGCGGGCGTGTAGGAGAAATGCCTATCACGCCTGAATTTGTCATGCACCTGGGTTATTCCGCCGGCAAGGTCCTGGCATCGTCAGAATGGCATCTATCCAAAGGCGAGCGTCCAGCCGTACTGATCGGTAAGGACACTCGAATATCAGGGTACATGCTTGAATCGGCTTTACAAGCGGGACTTTCCGCTGCCGGAGTGGATGTGCTGCTTTCCGGGCCTATGCCGACGCCGGCGGTAGCCTACCTCACCCGCGCATTACGACTGCAGGCGGGCATAGTCATTTCCGCGTCGCATAACCCCTTCGAAGACAACGGCATCAAGTTTTTTTCCGCAGCGGGCACGAAGTTGCCCGATGTGACCGAGCATGCAATAGAAGCAGGACTGAATGCGCCCATCAAATCGATGCCGTCAGCGCAACTCGGGAAAGCACGCAGGGTCAATGACGCCAGAGGACGTTACATCGAATTCTGCAAAAGCACCTTTCCGAATCATCTCGATCTGCGCGGTTTGCGGATTGTGGTTGACTGCGCTCATGGTGCGACATATCAAATTGCCGGCCCGGTGCTGCATGAGCTGGGTGCGGATGTCGTTGCCATCGGCGCGCAGCCCGACGGCCTCAATATCAATCT
>JBDTHR010000102.1:0-11600 GCA_039936855.1 Nitrosospira sp.
GTGACATCAGCCGCAAACGTAAACTGCTTGAAAAACAGAAAGCGGGAAAGAAACGAATGAAGCAGGTCGGGAACGTCGAGATTCCCCAGGAAGCCTTTCTTGCCATTCTGCAAGTGGGCGACAAATAACAACGATGGGCATCCGTATTGGAAAGGCTTGTATACGCCAGCCAGAGCAGTTTTTACCTTCAATACAGCGCCAAACATTATCACTCGGGAACGCGGAATGAACTTTCCTCTCATTATGCTGATACTGCTGTTAGCAACCGGCGGCATCTCATTGCTCGATCGCTTCGCGCTGCGCCGCCACCGCGCGCCAGAAGCACAGGGGCCATGGTGGGTGGAGTATCCAAAAAGCTTTTTTCCCGTGATCCTGGTCGTCTTCTGTCTCCGATCGTTTCTGGTGGAGCCCTTCAAGATCCCATCCGGTTCGATGATTCCGACCCTGTTGGTAGGGGATTTCATACTGGTGAACAAATATACCTACGGTATCCGGTTGCCCGTCATCAACCTCAAGCTGATGGATATCAAAGAGCCGCAGCGCGGCGAAGTGATGGTGTTTCGCTACCCCGAGAACCCCTCGATGGACTATATCAAACGCATCATCGGGGTTCCGGGCGATACCGTTACTTATCGCAACAAGAGACTTGCCGTAAATGATATCCCAGTTAAAACGCAGCCAGACGGGGAATATACCTATGTGGAATCCGGCCTGAATTATGTCTACAGCCATCGTTTTAGCGAATCATTGGGAGATCATAGCTTCAAGATTCTCATCAACTCCGACGTTCCTCCCATACAGCTTGCCGGCGTGCGTCCATTTTCCCATCATGAGAATTGCAGCTACAATGACAGTGGTTTTACCTGCAAGGTGCCTGAAGGCAATTACTTTACAATGGGCGATAACCGGGACAGCAGCAGCGATAGCCGGTACTGGGGATTTGTTCCTGAGCGCAACATCGTCGGCAAGGCGTTCATGATCTGGTGGAATTTCAATGATCTCAAGCGAATCGGGTTATCGATTGACTAGCCAGGCCGAGGATGAATCACGGCGGGTAAATTGTGTCATACGCTAACGCAGCGGCAGTTGCGGTCATCATCCGGATCAAGGATTGAATAAAACTTGTCAGGATATGGACAGTGATGCACTTTGCCGGAAAATCGGCTACAACTTCAATCGGCGGGAATTGCTGCGTCAGGCGCTGACCCACCGCAGCCATAGCCTCCCGCACAATGAGCGCCTCGAGTTTCTCGGCGATAGTGTGCTCAACTGTGCCGTTGCAGGATTGATATTCAGGCATTTCCCGGATCTTACGGAAGGGAATTTATCGCGGGTGCGGGCCAACCTGGTCAATCAACAAGCGCTGGCCGAGCGAGCTCAGATGCTTGGATTGGGAAAGCTGATCCGATTTGGTGATGGAGAACTCAAAAGTGGCGGGGAGCGGCGGCCTTCCATTCTCGCTGATACATTTGAGGCAATACTCGGAGCAATATACCTCGATGGCGGTTTCACCCAGGCCGAGAAGGTCATCACAGCGCTTTTCACGCCGTTACTGCAAGGATTGGATGCACAGACGTTAGGCAAAGACCCCAAAACACTTTTGCAGGAATATCTTCAGGGACTCAGGCTGGCACTACCGCAATACTCCGTCATCGCCACCACCGGAGAAGCTCACCAGCAGCAATTCACGGTGGAATGCATGATTGTAAAACCTGTTACTCGCACTGTGGGAGAAGGTGCCTCCAGACGCAGCGCGGAACAGGAAGCGGCGAAACAGGCTTACGAACAGCTTCATTCGCGTCATTAGCAAACCACGGATGGCGCAGAGAAATTCCTTATTTTTTTGCGCTGCATGCACTCAACACTGGCTCTCCCTTTCCCGTTAACCATTCCCGCATGAATCTCGACCTCGACCGTTATACCGATCCCAGCCATACCAGTGGGTATGTCGCTATCGTGGGACGCCCCAATGTCGGCAAGTCGACGCTGCTGAATAGCCTCGTCGGGCAAAAAATCAGCATCACTTCAAGAAAATCACAGACCACGCGCCATCGAATCAACGGTATTCTCACCGACGCACGATCCCAATTTATTTTTGTCGATACTCCCGGTTTTCAGACCCGGCATACGAATCGCCTGAATAGCGCAATGAATCGTATCGTTACGCAAAGCCTGCGCGATGTGGATGCGGTGATATTCGTTATTGAGGCGATGCGTTTTGATGATCGCGACGAAATGGTCGTTAAACTCCTGCCTGAAGACCGACCGGTAGTTCTTGCTGTCAATAAGGTAGATCGGATGACCGACAAATCGCGGATGCTTCCCTTTCTCGAAAAGATGGCAAAGGAATTCCCTTTCGCGGCCATCGTTCCGATAAGTGCTGAGCGAAGAACGCAACTATCGGCACTGATAGACGCAGTTCGACCGTATTTACCGAAAAATCCGCCATTGTTCAGCGAAGATGAGGCAACTGACCGTGACGAAAGATTCATCGCCGCCGAGCTGGTTCGTGAAAAATTGTTCAGACTGCTGGGTGAGGAAATTCCCTATTCAACCAGCGTCGTCATCGATCAATTCAAAATGGAGGGGGAGCTTCGCAAAATTGACGCCTCCATCATAGTGGACAAAGCCAATCAGAAAGCAATCATCATTGGCAAGGGCGGAGAAAAACTCAAGCTGATCGGTACCACCGCGCGCAAGGATATGGAGGAAAATTTCGGCGGCAAAGTATATCTCAAGATTTGGGTAAAGGTTAAAAGTGGCTGGGCTGATGACGCGCGGGTTTTAAAAACCCTGGGGTATGCGTAAACCCCGCTGACGAATAATGATCGCGGATAAACAGCGTCAGGATGCCCAACCCGCATTCGTGCTGCATACCTACCCGTACCTTGAAACCAGCCTCCTGGTGGAAGCCTTCACACGCAATTTCGGACGGGTGCCACTGGTGGCAAAAGGAGCCAAGCGTCCAAAATCCGCATTCAGAGGTTTATTACGGGCTTTTCAGCCGCTGCAGCTCAGTTGGGGTGGAAAAACGGAACTGCGCACGCTGCACAAGGCGGAATGGCAAGCGGGCCAGATACCATTGCAGGGAACAGGTCTGATCTGCGGTTTTTACCTCAATGAGTTGCTGGTACGGTTGTTGCATCGTAACGATCCGCATGAACAACTATTCATATATTACCAGGAGGCGCTGTCCGGGCTGAGCAACGGGAAAGACTACGTTCCCATACTGCGGCGCTTTGAACAACGCCTGCTGCAAGAGCTCGGCTATGCTGTGACACTTGATCACGACGCCGCCTCCGGCAATCCAATCGATACGAATAAAGGCTACTGCTACGAAATCGAACGGGGTCCGGTACCGTTGAATGGACATAGCTGCGATCAGGGCTTGCAACTGGACGGCAAAACGCTTCTGGACATGGAGCGGGACGATTATTCCGACACGCTGACACGGCATCAGAGCAAAGCGTTGATGCGCTATATACTCAATCACTATCTGGGCGATAAACCGCTTCATACGCGCCAGTTGCTGAAAGACCTTCAGCAGCTTTGATATGTTATTTGGATAATCGCTCGTGCTTGCGCCAAACTCAACGCATGTAAACGCTTGAAACCAGCAAGCTGGAGCGCTCTATACAGGAAGACATAATAATCAACCTGGAGCGGAAAAAAATAGATGCGACCGAATATCGAGGCATTTCCTGATCCAGCGACATGGACGCTTAACCGTATTGTCTTTTACGAGGCTGGTGGAACCTGCGCAATCTTCGATCTCGGTACGGCACACGTTGATTTCCCCGCAGAAAATGCGCGCCAGCTATTCCGATCGATATGCAAACTATTGGAACAACCGCCGGAGGCCCGATTATTCATGTGCCACGACTACCCTCTCCTGTCCACCCGCAGTCTGCTCGGGGACTACTGTCGCTGAACAGCGGGTGAGTATCATACACGTGGCGCGACGGCATCTCCGAAGACAATTCTGTCGCCATGTGCGAGGCGAGTGACGTTGCTACGACCTAACTAACTTACGCCGTCTACTACCAATACGTCGCACTTCATTCCCTGAAGCACTTGTTTTGCTACCCCGCCCGGCAACACTCTCTCCTTATCCGATAGCCCCTGCTTCCCAACAACGACCAGATCAGCCCTGAGCGCTTCCGCTTTTTCACGGATTACAGGCAATGTCGAGCCTAATTCAACAGCATATGACAAAGACTTGCTGGCAATTTCGAACTCGGACACAAGCCGCTGCATCTCGATGTTCTTTTGCTCCCCGAGCTCGGCACGGTAAAGCTGAATCTGCTGATTGCCCACGCCAGCAAAATGAAGCGCTGATTCGAGTGGCACCTCGAATACATGTAACAAGGTGATATTCGCATGTGGAGCGATATCGGCAACATATGCTATTGTCTGCCTCGTAGATTGCGAGAAATCCACTGCTATCAGTACCTGTTGGTAAGAAACTTCCGGTTCCTGCTTGACAATCAACAGCGGCCGACGCAGTACTTGCATTACTTTATCAACATTGGAGCCGATGAACAGTTCTCGTATAAAGCCGCCGCCGTGTGCACCGAGAACTACCAACCCAGCGTTCAAAATATTTGCATAGTGGGCAATTTCGTCATGAGTGCGGCCGACATTCAATGTTACTGTTGTGACTGGAATACCATAGCTTGCGGACAACCTTTGCTTAACCTCGGCCATTTGTTTACGAGCTGATTCAATAAGCTGCCGTTCCGTGTCCAGAAGTGGATGGGTAAGGTTACGCCAGGATTCCAATGCCAGATTATCGATGACATGTAGCAGATCCAGCGATTCGCTTTTTAGTTCATGAGCCAGCATGGCAGCACGTGCTTCTGCCCTGGCCGCGAATGGAGACATATCGGTAGCTACCACTACCCTTTTGATTGGGAACATGATCAATTTCCTCTAATACTCTTCGATGAGACGCATCAACTGATGTAAACTTCGCGTGAAATCTTTATAGGCAAGATAACAACATGATACAGAAATAGATCGACAATACCCTCAAGCAGGTCTATTACATTTCAAATTTACACGCTCGGTATGACCGATATTCTTTTCAGGTTATTGTCATAAAACGAATTTCGAAACCGTAGCATCCCGCTTCAGATTATTTAATCCATGTCCAATTATATTGAACATGGATGAGCGTCATCCGAACAAAAGATACGCCGCCAACAGAAACCCCGCTATGGCGATAGATACAGATAGAAATGATGTAAGCCATGGAATGGACAGGTTGGGCAAATCCTCCGGCGCGAGAGAACGCACGTATAGTCTGTGATTATGGAAAGCCCCCAGGATAACTGAAGAACCAGCCAGTACGAGAATAATACCAAGTGCTTTCGAAGGCCAGTGAGGATCCGCTGCCGAGATACCGGTTGACGCCGCCATGAGGTTCAGGAACAGTCCGAACCTGGCCACCACAAAACCAAGCGCCGTTATCGTAAGTCCTGTGCGCACCCATGCTAAAAGTGTGCGTTCAGCCGCAAAGAAAACACGTGGATCCGACATTTTTTCCAGCTCGCGCTCCTTTCACTAATAGAATACGAATTGCACACCAAGCATGTTGTCCTTCCAATACAGTCTATTATAGTATAGTGAGTTTTTATCTGAGCATCACGCAATTCAGGTCCTGTGTAGGTTCATCGGCAACCCTGGTATCACGCTTAGGTTTATGCTGGCAACCAGTCGACGCCGTGTCTGCTCAAAGGTTTCTCCACGCATATATCGAGTGACGAGCAGGACACGGAAGCCCAGTCGCTGCATGCGTTATCGCTCTCGCAACCGCGATGCAGACGGCAATTATTGAGACAAGCAAGAACTATGATAAAACTCGGCGTCAATATTGATCACGTCGCAACGTTGCGGCAAGCGCGACGCACGACCTACCCCGACCCTGTAGAGTTAGCGTTAATCGCCGAATCTGCGGGAGCGGATGCGATTACGCTGCATCTGCGCGAAGATCGCCGCCACATCCAGGACAGTGATGTGGCGCGTTTGCGCAGTTCGCTTAAAACACGCATGAATCTTGAAAGTGCGGTGACCGATGAAATGATCGATTTTGCGCTACGCATCAATCCTCAAGATGTTTGTCTGGTGCCTGAAAGACGCGAGGAACTGACAACCGAGGGCGGGCTCGATGTGCTGCAGCACTTTGACCAAGTGCGATGCGCCTGTCGCAAATTGGCGGAAGCCGGCATCCGCGTATCGCTGTTCATCGATGCGGACCGTGCACAGATCGAAGCAGCAGCAGACTCCGGTGCACCGGCTATCGAAATTCATACCGGCCATTATGCCGACACGCAAACCACCGGCGAGCAACAGCATGAACTGGAGCGGGTTCGCATCGCGGTAGCGGAAGGACTTCGCCATGGGCTGAAGGTCAATGCCGGCCATGGATTGCATTATCACAACGTCCAGCCCATCGCGGCGATCACTGGTATATCCGAGCTCAATATCGGTCATTCAATCGTAGCCCGCGCTTTATTTGTCGGTTTTGAACAGGCTGTGCGAGAGATGAAAAAGCTGATGATCGAAGCACGTAAATGATTTATGGGATCGGGACAGATCTGGTCGAGCCATCACGTATTGCACGACTACTGGAAAAATATGGCGAGCGTTTTGCCAAAAGATTGCTGACAAATGACGAATGGTCTGACTATATCAAGAGCGCCCAGCCTGCCATGTTTCTGGCCAAGCGTTTTGCCGCCAAGGAAGCGCTTTCCAAAGCGATTGGCACGGGTATGCGCTACCCGGTAAGCCTGAGTCATATCGGGATAGCCCATGACGATCTGGGAAAACCCTATTTTATCTTTCACCCGGCATTGAGCACGCTCTTTACGAACGAAGGCATTATCAACCATCATCTTTCCATCAGCGACGAGTTAAATCTTGCCTGCGCTTTTGTTATTCTGGAAAAATAGCGGTCACTCCAGAATATAAATTTCTTGTGTGGCTGAAGCAGTTTGTCGAAATACGAGATGTGGCAGCACGGACATTTCCTGTACCTTTTCTTCCCGAAATTTTGAATTCATAGAGACACGTTATGTCGCTCGGCCCTGTCATGCTTGACATCGAAAGCACGCAACTTACTGCCCGCGACAAGACAAAGCTCCGACACCCGCTGGTCGGAGGCGTAATCCTGTTCACGCGCAATTACTCATCGTTTATGCAGCTTCAGCAGCTAACCACCGAGATTCATGCACTTCGAACGCCGCCATTATTGATTGCAGTCGACCATGAGGGCGGAAGGGTACAACGTTTCCGGGAGGATTTCACAAGGCTCCCCCCTATGCGCGAACTGGGCAGAATCTGGGACACACACCCCGGCGAGGCTCGGCATCTGGCGCAGCAGACGGGCTACGTATTGGCGGCAGAATTGCGCGCAGCGGGCGTGGATTTCAGCTTTACTCCTGTACTGGACATGGATTACGGGCAAAGCTGCGTCATCGGTGACCGTTCCTTTCATCGTAAACCGCTAGTGATCACCGAGTTGGCACATAGCCTTATGTCCGGCCTGAGATCCGGCGGTATGACCGCGGTAGGAAAGCATTTCCCCGGGCACGGCTATATTCAGGCGGATTCCCATATTGAAATGCCGGTCGACGAACGATCTTATGCAGAAATCGAAGCAAATGACCTCGTCCCATTCCGCAAGATGATCGATTTCGGTCTTGCAGGTATCATGCCGTCGCACGTGGTCTATCCTAAGGTGGACATGCGCCCGGCAGGCTTTTCCGATATATGGCTGAAAAAAATTCTCCGCGGAAAACTTGACTTTGAAGGTTGCATTTTTAGCGATGATTTGAACATGAAAGGCGCAACAGTTATCGGAGATGTGGTGCAACGCGCACAAACAGCACTAGCGGCCGGGTGCGATATGGTCCTGGTGTGCAATGATCCCGAAGCCGCAGCTATGTTACTGGCGGCATTACAATTTGATATGGCGGTCATCAGCGTGGTCCGCCTCGCGCGCATGCGAGGAAGGCGCCACCCTGATTCAATCGCAAAACTGCGTGAGAATGCACGCTTTGTTAAAGCAGTCGAACAGATCGCGGGCATTGGAATCCGGAGCGGCGAGTTGCCGTTGGCATAACGCATCAGGTTCCTCTTCTATCTCCGCCGCGTCGGCTGGCCATCTCGGTAGAGTTATAGTAATCGTATCGGCAGGTATGCCTTCAATTCCCAAACAGAACATTGCGTTGCGTCCGCATAGCGAGTACACCTGAATTTATCCGCTTATGGTTGAAAAAACGGCAAATGCAACTATATTGATTGTTAAGTGCTGATTCAACTTTGCAGCATTGAGCACAACATCAACATTATGGAGGCATTATGGCTATAACACGTTATGAACCCTGGAGCCTGTTGCATCAATTACATAGAGAGCTGGACCGCGCGCGCGAGGTCGGCGACGGCGAGGGATCCACTGCTACCGCCGAATGGGCGCCAGCAGTGGATATCAAGGAGGACCCTGATAAGTTCATTCTCCAGGCAGACCTTCCAGGAGTCAAGCCGGAAGAAATCGATATCAGTATGGAAGACGGCGTGCTGACTATCAGGGGCGAAAAGAAAACCGAAGCCAAAACTGAAAAAGAAGGATACAAGCGGGTTGAGCGTACTTATGGCTCTTTTTACCGACGCTTTAGCTTGCCCGATACCGCAAATCCGGATGCGATATCTGCACGATCAAATCATGGGGTGCTGGAAATCGTAATCCCCAAACGTGAAGCTGTCCAGCCGAAGAAGATCAGCGTTACCTCTGCCGAGTGAGTGACCTGACGGAGTCTTCGGACTCCGTCTTTTTTGGACCAAAAAAGGTTTTGTGAGGGGCGGGGCTGGAGCCAACCTGTCATTAAGCCAGGCTGAGACTGGACAGCGTTAACCGCTGTCTGTCATATCAAATCTCAACCGCTGCGCTTTATTCCGAGTCCGGCCTTTTCGGTAAGGTGCTTGTTGACAAATGAGGTGAAAAACGAGCTGTAAACTACCGGATTCAGGTTTATGGTTGACGATCGATACGCACGCGATAAGTCAGCATGGCCTTGCCGTTCGCGGGAATTGATATTTTCCATTCCGCAATGCCGGATGTGCTTTTGATATGAGGATGCGATTCCGAAACCATCGTCCAGTCTCCTGGTACAGGTTCTCGTACAACCACTGTAACCGATTCTTTTTTTGCACTCTTCAAATCTATTTGAAAGGCAGCTTCGACTACGCCATCATGGCGCCCTTCCCCGCCTGATCTCTTGAAATCCGTCTGCTTTTTATCGGCAGTCACATCAAACGCGTCGCCCAGTTTCAAGCGCACGGGTCCATTTCCTGGCGTATGGTCGATCTGATCCTCGCCCACGAATTGCGCGTTACCCTTCGAGTCTTTTTTGTAAACCCGTACCATTCCCTTGGGCAGGGGAAGACCCAGATTGTCGCCGGTATTTTGAAAATCAAAAAATACGCCAACTTTTGTTATCTGGCCGAGGTCCGCACTTTGGCTGAAGTAATAATAATCCGCTCCGGACAGCAAAAATTGCTTCGTGACGGAAATATTATTCGCAGACATCAACGCCACCTGCTTGGTTTGAGCCTCTGCCAGCGTTGTGGCTCGCGGAAGCGTATAGAAGTGATAATCGAGCAGCGACTCCCGCTTCATCTGTGTGGCATCCGCCATTTCGGCCGCCATACCCATCACTTTGCGTTGCATCAGGGGCCGCTGACGGGCCCGGTTCAGATCACCCGCCACGAGTTGCAACCGCGCATTCGGATAAGCAATTCCACTTTGATTGATCAGCGTAACCCAGCCGTTGAAATCGAGATGATCTTCGCGATCGCTCAATTCCGCCACATAGTCTGCGCGCCAGGAGAGGCCAGACGTCAAATAAGAAAGTTCAAGGTTCTGTTCGCCCTGTACAGTATTGATGAGCGAGATCACCAGGGTTGGCTTATCGCGCAAGCCCCTTGGCACGTCAGGAAATACCAGTCTGCCCGGATTGCCCGTCTCGATACGATCGTCGAACTTGAGTACCGCCCCATTACTTGCAGCCAGCACTATGGCTGTTTCTCTGGTTTCAGCGCCGGTCACCGGGTGGGTGCGGATAGCGATTACTTCCTTTCCGACATACCTTTCCAGTAACTTTTCCGGCGTCAACAGATCGGAATCAAAATTCTGCTCCAGCAATCGAAATCCCGTAGCGTGTGCCGGATTACGCAACTGCGCCGTCTCAGGGCGTATCTGGCCCGAGATGTCACGCCAGGCAAGTCTGTTGAAATCCAGGTCAAGTTTGACTTTGCGCGTATCTTTCACTAGCGCCAGACCGTCATTGTAAATGGTAACAGCCATGCTCTTCTGTTCAGTAGCAGTGACGACCTTCTCATCACTGACCCCTCCCGAAACCGCGACAGCACCGAAGGAAGCCATTGCCACATTCGCTGCGACGATTCCTGTTGCCCATATTTTCAGCATTTCATTACCTAACTTCCATTCTCTTACTCAGCAAGCTCTACAGCGGATTTATTGCTGGCGCCTGAATACCCCTGCGCGACGCGATAATATACACGCCGCAGTGGCTTACCGTCCCGAATGATCGCCAACTCCTCTACCGGCCCCGGCTGAACGAGCGCAGGTGTAATATCGTCCACGCCTGCGATATCATACTCGAGCTGACGAGGCTTCATTCCCACCAATATAATTGGTCGAGTCGTCGGTGGCTCGGATGGATACCAGAAATCGTACATGGCGGCGTTCTGGCCGAACATATTGCGCGAGCGTATGTCCATCGGTTTCTCTTTATTATAGAAAGTCAGGGCGCTGGCGACCGACCACCGGCTCATTCCCACCACGATAGGCTCTTGCCCGGCCTGCTCCCGAACTACGGCTACAACCCGCTCAATCTCCTCTGTTGCCTCTCGCCAGAAGTAGTGCTGATTGAAAACCGCATACGGAACTCCGGGTATTCCGAGCACAACATAGTGAAGCGCGAATGCATAGAGAAACAAACAAATACCGATGGCCGGTTTCCACGCCACTCTGACACGGTTTGCCAAACCCAGCCTACCGGTTTGACCCATCATCCACGCCATGGTGGGCAGCACCGCAAGCCATACCGGCGCTGTCCAGTGAAACTTTGGCGCCCCAAACAGGCTGAGCCAAAAAAAAGCGGCAAGCGGCACAACAGTGAATACACGTATGAACAGGCGTCGCCTGTCCATATGTGGATTAGGGGCGCCATTTTTACCGAGCAATGCCAAGCCGGCAGCCAGCATGCCCACAGGCGTTAAAACCAGCAAAATGTGGACAAACAACAATTGCAACGAAAATTGGCTGCCTATTCCCGTAGCCCGCTGAGATTGAAATCGGATCGACGCCCAGTCGTGCTGGAAATTCCAGATAATCACCGGTAAAAACAGCAGTAGCGCAAGCGCGGTGGCCAGATACGCATGTGGCCGACGCAGCCAGCGGCGCGAAGCGGGATCCAGGATCACAAACAGCAACGCCGCCGGACCCAGCAGACCCAGCGTATACTTGGAGAGGATGCCCAGGCCGAATGCAATACCCACGCCCAGCCAGGCCGAAC
>JBDTHR010000103.1:0-3083 GCA_039936855.1 Nitrosospira sp.
ACAGTTATCACGTCGGCGAAGTGCAGGTCCGACGGAATCTCGCTGATGTAATACACTTCTCGCGAAAGGAATTGCACACTGAACAGGCGCTCGATAGTCGCTATCACCGCCTCTACGTTGTATGCCAGCAGCACGCCGCCGATCACCCCCAGTGTCGTGCCGAGGATACCGATCAACGTGCCCTGAACGATGAAAACCTTCATTATGCTTCGTGGGCTGGCGCCCAGTGTGCGCAGTATCGCGATATCGGACTGCTTGTCGGTTACCGCCATGACCAGGGTGGAAACGATATTAAATGCCGCAACCGCGATGATGAGGGCGAGAATGAGCGACAGCATGCGCTTCTCGATCTGGATTGCGCGGAAATAATTGGCATGCTGACGGCTCCAATCACTGATATAAACATCCGCGGAAATCAGTGGTGCAAGCTCTCGCGCTACTTGCGGCGCGTGGAATAGATCATCCAGCTTCAAGCGTACACCCGATACCTGATCCTCCTCCATGCGATACAGCTTTTGTGCGTCCGCCAAATGGATCAGTACCAGGCCTGAGTCATACTCGAAATGCCCTGCTTCGAAGATACCGACAATTGTGAATTGCTTGAGGCGCGGCAATATGCCTGCCGGGGTGACCTGTCCCTGCGGTGAAATCAGGACAATCTTGTCACCCGTGAATACTCCCAGGGCACGCGATAATTCCCGGCCGATGACTATGCCAAATCTTCCCGGCACGAGATCTTCAAGCTTACCGTCTATCATCATTTGCCCGAAATCGGCTACCTTGTCCTCCATATCCGGCAAGATACCCCTAACCACCACGCCACTTACAACCTGATCGAACGAAACCATGCCTTGCGCGCTGACATAAGGTGCCGCAGCCTCTACTTCGGGATGCTTGAGTGCCTCATCTGCGACCTTGCGCCAGTCGGTCAATGAGCCGTTGATGCCGCTCACCTGAATATGGGAGGCCACACCGAGGATGCGCGTCCGGACTTCTTTCTGAAAACCGTTCATGACCGACATGACTGTAATAAGAGCTGTCATGCCGAGCGTGATTCCCATCAGGGAAATGAGGGAAATGAAAGAGATGAAGTGATTGCGGCGTTTGGCGCGAGTGTAGCGCAAACCAATAAAAAGTTCGTACGAAGGCACGGATCGACATACCCAATATGAGGTAACCTGATAGTTTGCCACATTCTGTCATGTCTTAATAGACAAACGCATGTTGCGGTGACGGTGCCGGAAAATTTTTTTACGGAAATAGCGCGCGCGGGTTTTAGCCGGATTTTGGCTCGGATACGGCCATTTTTGCGATGCAATAACGAGTTGTCTGTCGGACTTGAAGGAAAGCGGCTGCACAACCACCGATTCTTCAAGTCCGACAGACAGCTAGAATTCGGCTCTCAGGCCCACCACCAACGACCTCCCCGGCAACGGCGCGAAATTCTTCAGGAAAGAGGTATGCACGCGCATCTCTTCATTAAGCAAATTCTTGCCCTGAACGAAAATTTTGATACCATTCGATTTTGTTTCCTTGATGCGGTAAGTTACCTCGACATTCACCAGCGTGTATCCTGGCGTGCTGGTTTCAAGCGCCGCGCGGCGGCTTTGATGCATCACTCGAGTCGCGCTTACGTTCGTTGTCAAGGGCCCGGTTCTGTGGTTGAATTCCAGTCCAAACCGCGGTGGAGTGATACGGGGAACGTTGCCTCCATTATTCAGTCTTCCGCGGACATAATCGGCAAACAGACGCAAGTCGGCGGTGTCAGGCTTCAATGTAAAGAGGGCTTCTGCTTCCGCACCATAAAATCTCGCACCCGTCTGCGCGAAATTCTGTACCAAAAAATCGCCGTTGGAATCCAGCATTCCGGTATCGTCGACGCGATCCGCCACACCATCGCCATTGATGTCGGCATTGCGTACGAAAATGTAATTGTCAATCCAGCTATGGAACACATTGACCTTCCATGTCACGATGCCGGTGGTCTTGCGTAGCGCAAGATCGATATTGTTGGTTGTCTCACTGGATAAGGTGCTGTCGCCGGTCTGGAATGTGGCCGTGCCACGGTGAGCCCCGTGCATGTACAGTTCCTCGGTGGACGGTGCGCGTTGCCCCCGCGTGCCCGTCAGACCCAGCCCATAGCCATCCATGAATTTCCACAAGGTGCCCGCAGAGACGTTATAAAGGTTGAATGCGCGTGACGGATTGATATTGTTCTGCGGATCCTGCGTCGCGCGCTCGATCCGGCCGCCGAGTTCCAGTTGCCAATGATCCCAGTTCCGCTCTTCGACCAGGAATAGACCGGCAGAATTAGATTTTGTAACCGGTACTATGGCTTCCTCACCCAATGCGGAAAAATTACGGTCCTGAAACTGGAAACCGAGTGCCCCCTGCCACTTCGCTATTGGCGCATGCAGAAGCTCGGCTCGGCTTTCCAACCCCTGATTTTTAAATCGGGTCGCAATTTCACCGGAGCTCTCCATTTCATTATGCTTGTAATCGTTGTAGCCCATGCGCACCTTAAGCCGATCAAAGCCGCGGAGCGGCTCATTCAGCTCGCCCGACATATCATAACGGGTCTGTTTGAGATCAATCTTCGAACCTTCAGGGCTGGGTACGCCGTATTTGCTCTCCAGATGCGAGACCGATATACCCAAAAATCCTTTCTCGCCGATGTAAGAACCCCCCGCATAACCACTGCCGGAATTGACTGCGCTGTTTTCAACGATTCCCTTTTTACTGTGGGGATCGCTTTCATTCGCTCGTCCGGGAATGTGGTAATCATCGGTTTTACGCCTGAACCCTCCTACGCTCCAGGATACCTTTCCAACGCTGCCGGATGCGTTTAAAGCACCGCTACGTTCCGCTGTTGCAGTATTACCGCGTATCTCGACATCCCCCTTGGGAGATTTAAACAGTTGACTGGGGATTCGGCCGCTTACGACATTGACCACGCCGCCGGATGCTCCGCTGCCGTAGAGCAGTGTCGCCGGACCTCGCAATATCTCGATCTGGGAGGCGTTGAACGATTCAACCGTTACCGCATGGTCCGGACTGGTGTTTGAGAGATCGAGCGTACCGAT
>JBDTHR010000104.1:0-5553 GCA_039936855.1 Nitrosospira sp.
ACCGGAGACGCCGACCGTTACTTTGACCGCACCTTTTTGGGTTGTCTGGAAGTTTTTTGCGACGGCTTCGGTGATGGGATACATGGTGCTCGAACCGTCAATTTTTATAATCGCATCGGCGCTCGCAACGCCAGCGGTGATCAGCGTACCTGTTAAAGCAGTCATGCCTGACACTTTAACGATGCTTGATATAAGCATTTCCTCCTCCATTCGGTTAACACGGATTAATCGCCTCACATCACCTTCCAAGGCCCTTGTTAGTCCGTCCATCGTTTTCATAACGTTCATAAATGCATAAATGTATGGAACAGCTGGCGAGGCGCTTGTCAGTTGAAAAATATCAGCGTGACATTTTGATCATGGCAGCGTTCGAGCAAAACGTCGAGAAATTCCTCCTGCCTCCCTTTGGCGCAGACCCATCATCCATGATCAGCTTGAGGCTTGGTACATCTAACCGATAACAGAATATTCCTTTCAAATTATTCAATATCAAAAAAATTGGCCTAAGATGCATCAGGGTTCAGCAAAGTTCGTTTAGCCCGGTTTAACCTGAATCCGGCACGTCCTGCCAGCACTGCTTTGGAACCCTGCCAGTTGCTTCTTAGACGCATCAAGCTCTGAAAACACGGATACTATGGAAAAACGAATGCGGTCGCCGATTTTTTTCGGATATATTGGTATGCTTGACCAATCGGGCAAAGCTGTTTGCTTGTATGGCGAGAACTGGGTAGCGTCGGAGGCTACTTGAAATGAGCGTGAATACAGTTAAGGAATAGAGCAGCGTGCCAGCCGGCACGACGTTGGCAGCTGCCCGGCACTACTGTTTTTGATTGCACCCATTCTTTCATGGCACTACATGCTGCGGAGGTAAACATGAGCGTGGCGAAAGCGCATCGAGAGATGGCGGAGGAGGCGGAATGATGTTGGCAACAGGCCTTGCCTGTCATCAACCTGGCTAATGATTATGAATGAAGCAGAAACAACCCGCGATTCCCGCATTTATGCCAGCTAATATGCCAATTCTGGAGTCAGTGCTGACGTGCCCCCATTGCGGGTACGTCAAACGCGAGATAATGCCGACGGACGCCTGCCTGTTCTATTATGAATGCGACGGCTGCCGATCCCTGCTGCGCCCCATCGCGGGCGATTGCTGTGTCTTTTGTTCTTTTGGGACTGTCAAATGCCCACCGGTCCAGATGCAATCATGTCAATGTGGATAACACGCAGGGAATTTAATAAAAGCAAAAGGATGAGCCTGGATTTTTACAGGCATTTCGCTATTGGACGCAAGGCGGAGTGCGGATGCAAGTCGGACTGAGTTACAAGGCTCATGATCAGTAACGCCCCATAACAGAATGGCTAGCGATGCCTGCCGAAGCAGATCATCGCTAGCCTATCGAAGCTGGCGACGGAGCTTGATGCCTCCCCCATGAAGGACTTCGCCAGCACATCGACACCTACCCGTGTCATCGTAACTTTTGCTTTATCGCCCTAGCGTATCCTGGCGTCTTTCCAGCAAAGCCATACGATAACGCAGAATCCATAATGGAAGCTCCTGTCTTGTGTTTTTTAGCTTCCGTGTTTGTCAATTTCCTTAACTGAGCCATATTTTACGTCAGGTAACAGCTTCTTTTTCCATTCCTGCTCTTTGCCGCCGCACTAGCGCCTAAGAGCGGCGGGACGCAAGCCACTGTTTCATCCGCTTCGATTGCATGACTTTATACCCGAGCAAGCTCAATAGAAGCACCGCAATCAGCGGCCCTATCGCGGCACGAAAAGTTTTCGCGTAATTAACCAGTTCTACGCGCAAAGGATATTGATAGTGCACAGGAGGTATCGCCTCCCCCGTAATGAATACCGTATATTCACCTTTATCCAGACTGGTCTCTCCCTTGATCACACCGTCAGGGTGGTAGGTCGGACGCAAATAGCTCACTGTTTCATCTTCTGTCTCGTGGGTCCCTTTGACGATTCGCACACCTATCGGTATTTCACGGAGTGCGGGATCCACGAGGTCCACTACCAGAAAAGTGTCGCCACCCTTCGGGATTTCGGTGCAGTATTGATCGCTAGGCTCATACTGAGGCTGGTAGGCACTTAAATGCACCATGCTGTTGTCGCCAAGCCGGCGCATGCAGGTATCTTCTTCCATGGCAACTCTTCCATGCGCACCCGCTACACCGCTATAGAGCGCTGCCGCGAGGACAAGAGTCGATGCACCGAGCCGTATCACTTCCTTGTTCATCATTGAATTACTCCTCTTTGTTATAACGCTCGCTCCTGCAATGAACCCTTCTATGAGGTACGATTTAGCAGAAACCAAGCTATGGAATGGTGGGAGGAATCTCACTCGCACCAGCCATAATGTTTTTTCGGAAAAGTCCGATAAAGTAAAATACGTTTTGAATCCTTTATAACAGCATATGCTGCTTTGCCGATTTGATGGGATAATTTTAAGACGCTCTACAACCGCAAAAATTCGACCCGACGCCAAGTTTATTTTATCCTGTATATGAGTTGTTCAAGGAAAGTATAATTGATTAATTGCATAGTGCAACTAAAATAACAAGGCTGACGCTGTTATGGTTAAACAAGATCAGATCAAACGCTCTTCCTGTCCGGTTAGTTGTGCGCTCGATATCTTGGGCGACAAGTGGAGCCTGCTTGTCATTCGCGACATCATGTTTATGCGCAAGCAGTATTTCGGTGACTTTTTGACATCACCGGAGAAGATCGCTTCCAATATACTTTCCGACCGGCTAAGAAAATTGGAAGAGTCCAATATCGTTTCACGCCAGCGCGATCCCGACAATGCACGTAGAGTGATTTACGCACTCACCGAGAAAGGCCGTGATCTATCTCCTGCAATCCTGGAGTTGTTGCGCTGGGGTTCGAAGCACGATCCTGCGAGTGACGCGCAAGAATTCCTGAGCCAGCACTCGAATGCGACCTCTCAAAATTAATGGCTGATGCAAGACCAAGTTCGCTAATGATTGCTTGAAAGAGGTTTTGTGACAAGTCTTGCGAGACCCTGCCGGATGAACTTGATAAACAGTCGTTTTTTGAAGCGGCTTTTCCTATAATCCCAGAGAATCAGGACGTTACCAAGATGGCATTACCAGGGTTTTTATTTGCCGCAGCCTAAAGTTGCCGACGACCTTATCGCCGCCTACCGCTCAGCGCGCTACCGGATTGACCGGCAGGTGGGCCACGGGGGAGGTCTTGCTTCCTGCGCGATTATCTTGCGTATAGATCGATATTCCGAGCCGCTATCGCAGCTTTTTATCGCTTCGGGTCATCGATGTGCCGCGTTCATCACTGCTTGCAATCCATTCGGCCAAGTTCATAGTCCTGAGATAAACCAGGAGGTAGGTGTGCATTTTTTGGCGAAATTGTGCAGCCTTGTCGGGCCAGACCGGATTATCGAGGGTAAAGGCTTCGATCCCCTGGGGAAGTGGCCGGCAGAGAAAAGCTTTCTTGCGCTTGGACTGGATCTTGAGGCATCGTGTGGGCTAGGGAAAGAGTTTGGCCAGAACGCTATAGTATGGGTTGGAGCTGACGTTATCCCCAGGCTGATCCTGCTCCGATAATTTCCTCATATATTTTAATGATATTAGAATAAATGGGAATTTCATGAAAATGCCTTACAAACAAATTGTTGGAATGATATTATAATGTTGGTTCTATAAGTCATAATCCAGATAAAACCTGAATGGAATAAATTCATGAATATCGAACAACTCAATGCCGAGTACGGAATTGCCGACCAGGTCAAATTCATCGAAGGTGCGGAAGGATTCCCTTTTATTAAAATAGATAACGTCAAGGCAAGCGCTCTGATCTCTATCTATGGCGGCCAAGTCTTGTCCTTTCAGCCTGCTAATGAGCCGCATAGCCTGATGTTTCTCAGCGAAACCGCATATTACGAGGCGGGTAAGAGCATCAAGGGCGGAACGCCGATCTGCTGGCCCTGGTTCGGTCCAAACCCCGAGCAACTGGGACGCCCAGCTCACGGTTTTGTGCGAAACCGGTTCTGGAATGTGAGGGAAACCGAAGTCACCGCGAATGGGGAGTGCAAAATTATACTGGGTCTGGCAGATACGCCTGAAACACAGGCTATATGGCCCCATGCATTCAAGCTTTCGCTGGAAATTACGGTTGGGGAATCACTGAACCTGGAATTAATTACGCACAACCCCACAACCCATACATTTCACCTAACCCAGGCGATGCACACTTATTTCAAAGTAGGGCATATCGATCAGGTAGCGATATCGGGTCTGGAAGGTATCAAGTATATTGATAAAACCGATAATGGTCTGCAAAAGCTCCAGGCGGGTTCGGTAACGATAGACCAGGAAGTTGACCGTATCTATCAGGGCATACGCGGCGAGGTGCTGATTGATGACGCTGCCTTCGGCCGCAGGATCCGGGTTACGTCCGCGGGGAGCAAAACTACGGTGGTGTGGAACCCCTGGGCAAAAATCTCAGCGGAAATGGGCGACTTGAAAGATGATGATTACAAGCGCTTTGTGTGCGTTGAAACCGCTAATGCGGGCGCGGATATTATGCAAGTCGGTCCAGGTGGTGAAGTGCGATTGGTGGCAAACTATCACATAGAACAGTATTTATCGGAGTTGGAAAGTGGATTTCCAACTGCTGCTTAGTGATGCTTCATGCACCTATTTCTTCCCATGATTTCTGCAGCCGTTTGGCGGAAACAGGGTAGGGCGTTTTCAGCTCCTGAGCAAATAGCGAGATGCGCAGCTCCTCGATTTGCCAGCGGAATCCGGCAAGGGCCGTATCGTGGATTCCGGCCTTGAGATGCTTTTCCATGCGCTGCTCATACTGGTTCCATAACCCGGTAATAACGGCACCGTGTCGGGCGTCGCGCTCCGGGTTGGCGGCGTATTTGTCCAGCCGGAGAACCATTCCTTTCAAGTAACGCGGTAAATGTGGCAACTGCTCCCATGGAGTGGCATTTAAAAACCCCGGATAAACGAGGCTGCGCAGTTGAGCGGCAAGCTTGTCTTTCAGCTTTGGAGTAGCCGATACCGCTCCGGAAAGACTGTTCGACAATATTTGGCTTTCACCCGCGATAGTTTGTACCGTCCGGATAACCGCTTCAGACACAGCGGGTAGCCGTGCTCTTGCCCGCTGCCGCTGGGTAATAAACTCTTTTTCGGTCCGCGGCAGCGCGTCGTCGCCGATGAAAGCTCGGTCGGCGATGGCATCCAGCATGTCTTCCCTGAGTAACTGGGGACTGATAAGGGTTTGCAATTGCAATACAGCCTGGCTCTGATATCGATTTTGTCCCGACAGGTCTTTTTCCAATCGCTTCATTTGCTCCTTGAGTTCGAAGCGCAGCAGCTGCCGCACGCCTCCGCGCATATTTGCTTGTGCCGCATGGCGCGTATCGAACAAATGAATGGCTACTTTTTCCTCTCGCATGACCAGCGCCGGGTAGCCGGTCAGTTTCTTCCCGCTCCGGATAAAAGTGATTTCTTCGGGCAGGTCACCAAAATCCCAGCGTGTCACATCGTCACGTTCGAT
>JBDTHR010000105.1:0-5268 GCA_039936855.1 Nitrosospira sp.
ATCGCCGTCAATGTATCGATGGATAATCTGGCATCCCTGGATTTTCTGAATTTTGTTGCCGAGATTACGGCAAAACTGGGTGTGGCGCCGCATAACGTGGTGCTGGAGGTAACGGAAACCCGGTTGATGCAGGACACGCGGGCGCCTCTTGAGATTCTGACGCGGTTGCGCTTGAAGCGCTTCCGTCTTTCCATAGATGACTTCGGCACGGGACACTCTTCCCTGGCACAGTTGCGCGACATTCCCTTTGATGAACTCAAGATCGATCAGGGCTTTGTACATGGCGCATGGAAAGACGAAACATTACGTGCAATGTATGACGCCAGTCTGTCTCTGGCAAGACAACTGGAGATGGAGGTCGTGGCGGAAGGAGTCGAAGACCGGAACGATTGGGATCTTCTACGGAGTACGGGATGCGACCTGGCTCAAGGGGCGTTCATGTCGGCGCCTATGCTGGCCACCGAGCTACCCGGTTGGATCGAAAAATGGCGCGAGCGGGTTCAAAAGGAGTCTTTGACCGCTGGTGATCCGAAGTGAATGGGGCGAGTTGGCAGCCTGTCGAACCTGAAGGATCGCAGCAAAAAAGTGATTGAATGATGGTGGATTTTGAGGAATTTGAAGGCCGATAGTTATTCTACTGGTCGAAAAAGCAGCGAAATATGAGCAGCTGGACGTTTTTCAGCCGATCTCCGTCAAGTCCTGAAGGCTGCCAGGAAGTGGAACTCAATATTTTCTCTCGCTTCCCCCTTAAGCCGCTTCAAGGATGAACGTGCAGCGCGCCGGTTGCGAGAAGTGCATCCCGTGTGGCGCTGTCCAGCGTTCCGCGTGACTTGAAGTTATTATAAAAATCCCGAACGCCCGATGCGGTTGCGCGCGGCACCCATGGTTTTATTAGCGAGCATATTTCTTTTTCTGGACATCAAAGACAACCGGTCGTATTATCTAACCATGCTGAAACCAACCCGAAAGGAAAGCAACCGGGAAAACCTGCTGAACCAGGGGGTCGTCATGCTCTGGAGCCAGGGTTATCATGGCACGGGGCTCAAGGAGATCCTGGATGCGGTAAAGGTTCCCAAGGGTTCCTTTTACAATTACTTCGGCAGCAAGGAGGATTTTGGTGCGGAGGTCATTCAACACTATGCCAACCCATTTATCTTACAACTAGCCTCTCATCTGGAAACGTCCGAGGATGATGCGCTCGGTGCTATAAAGCGGTATTTTGAGGAACTCATAGTGGAGCTCGAGAGGAACGAGTTTAAAGGCGGTTGCCTCATGGGCAATCTGATAGGGGAAATAGGCGATACCAGCGAAATTTGCCGAAAATCTCTCCAGTCCGCCCTTACCCGTTACCGGAATTTATTGCAATCCGGCTTTGCCAAGGCGCAGCGACAGGGCACGGTAAGATTGGACAAATCTCCGAAAGAGATGGCTGATCTGCTGACGAATGCCTGGCAGGGTGCTTTATTGAGGATGAAAATAGAGAAATCGTCCGAGCCGATCAGGCAGTGCTGCCAGAACCTGCTCGGTGATTTTTTCAGACCGTGATTTTTTGCTGATGAAATAACGACTGGTCATATATATTTGATGCCTCTGTATGGTTTTCAGCAGAAGCGGCGGCGTGTGGTACCACCCATCATTTGGCTACTCTAAGGCTCTACCAAAGCAACATCCCTGATATTCGGCTGTGGTTAATGTGTCGTGTTGCATAGTTTTGATGGGTTTCGCTACGCTCCACCCATCCTGCCCAAGTTACATACGCGCAAACTGAGAATGGTGCATAGGCACATTATATTTGATGCTTCAGGAGAGGAGACAGCGTCCATGCAATCCGATACCGCCCGTTCAACGATATTAATTCTTGCCTTGGCCATCGCCGGTATTCCTGGCGCATTCGCCCAGGCTGGTGATGTGGACTCGGCCAAAAAACGCGAAGCTTCCGCAGAATCTGGAGGCGGTCACCAGCATTACGTGCAATCCGATATGGCGCACAAGCCGGGTCCGGATGGCCAACTCGCACCCAGGCTGCAGAACCTGGGTACACACACGTTCCCTGTCAGCACGCGCAACAAGTTGGCGCAGCAATATATTAATCAGGGGCTGAATCTCGCCTATGGTTTCAATCATGCCGAGGCACGTCGGGCATTTCGCGAGGCGGCACGGCTTGACCCCGGGCTTGCGATGGCTTACTGGGGCCAGGCGCTGGTGCTCGGCCCCAATATCAACGCGATGATGGAACCGAACGAGGAGCCACAGGCGCTGCAGATCGTGCAGCAGGCCAAGTCGCTCATGGCCAAGGCATCCCCAAGGGAGAAAGCGCTTATCAGCGCCCTCGAAAAGCGTTACTCGGGAAATACCGAGAACCGGGCGGCGAACAACAAGGCGTACGCGGAGGCGATGCGGGAAGTGCACCAGCGTTTTCCGGACGACCCGGATATCGCGATGCTTTACGTGGAGTCGGTGATGGATCTGCGTCCATGGGGCTACTGGATGCGTGATGGTTATCCATACGAGGGCACAGCCGAAATCGTGGCGCTCACAGAAGAAGTGATGCGGCGCCACCCCAGGCATCCCGGCGCGCTACATATGTATATCCATATCATGGAGCCGACAAGCACGCCCGAGCGCGCAGAGAAGGCAGCCGATACCCTGCTGACGCTGATGCCGGCGGCGGGGCACATGATACACATGTCATCGCACATCTATCAGC
This sequence comes from Nitrosospira sp., assembly GCA_039936855.1. Lineage (GTDB taxonomy): Bacteria > Pseudomonadota > Gammaproteobacteria > Burkholderiales > Nitrosomonadaceae > Nitrosospira. The sequence goes on from JBDTHR010000105.1 coordinate 2,708, forward strand.
GTGTAGGCCGCTACGCCGACTCGATGAAGAGCAATCAGCTTGCCATCGCAGCCGACGAGGATTACATCGCGCAGTGCCGTGCCCAGGGGATATACCCCATGATGTACTACCCGCATAATATTCACTTCCTCTGGTTTGCAGCGACAGGAGACGGTCAAAGCAAGATTGCAATCAAATCCGCGCGGGAAGTTGCGGGAAAGGTAGACAATGCAGTGCTGGAGGCGATGCCGCTGACAGCGATATTCCGCATGGTGCCGTACTGGGCGCTTGCGAGATTCGGGCACTGGGAGGAAATTCTCGAAGAACCCGCCCCGCCATCCACCAGCCCGTTTTTGAAAGGAAGCTGGCACTATGCGCGCGGCCTCGCGTTTGTCGCGACGCAACAGCTGCAACAGGCCGATCAGGAACTGGTTGCATTGCGCGGGATCATGAAGGACCCGGCGCTCGACCTCCCGCTTTTCTCGAAAAACACGGCGCGCACCGTGTTGAGCGCCGCACCCGAAGTACTCGCCGGCGAGATCGCCGCGGCGCGCGGCCAGTTCGATCAGGCTATCGCGTACCTTGAACAAGCGATTCGTCTTGAAGATGCTCTGGTATACACGGAACCGTCAGAATTCAATGCTCCGCCACGGCTGACGCTGGGCGCCATTTTGCTGGAAGCAGGGCGTCCCGCCGAGGCGGAGACTGTGTATTGGGAGGAGCTGCGGCGAAATCGCGATAGCGGGTGGGCGCTTTACGGGTTGATGCAAGCGTTGCGCGCGCAAAAAAAAGACGATCAGGCGGCGCTCATAGAGGCACGTTTCAACAAGGCTTGGGCGCGTGCCGATGTGGAACTCAAGGCATCACGCTTCGGACGCTAGTATGTAGCAGTTAGGCATGCATTCAGGGCAGGTATTGGGTGCTCCTGAAAAACCCTGCATTGAACAAACAGTCATCATTAGTTGATGACTGTTTGCATCCTGTTTCCGGATGAGGCATGGCGAGTGGCTCAGGAGACGAACAAAAGCACCAGGCGACGCAGAATCAGCGCAGGTTGTGATTTGCACCATACCGTCGGATTGCAGGCACATGGATAAACAGAGGCGGCCAGCCATGTCCTGCGTGCCGTGTCCAAAGGCGGCGCAGCTCACGCAGCACCCTTACCGCTGCTCCGCTGGCAGTGTTCAGGCCCGCAGCGCGAGTCATGATCGAAAAAAGTCCGGGAGGCTGTTGACTTATTCGGGTTGGATAAGCAGCGCAGCCGCCACACGTCGCCCTTCGGCTGTCAGTATATTGTAGGTACGGCATGCAGCAGCGGTGTCCATTACCTCGACGCCGATGTGTGACTCGATCAGTATCCTCGTCAGTGCTGGATGGGGGAAGCGCAGGGTGGCTCCGGTCCCGAACAATACCATTTCAGGCTGCAGCGAGAGAACCAATTCGAAGTGCTTGGCCGTGAGTTGTTCGAAGGTTTTGGCGTCCCAATTTTCAATCAGGCGATCGGGTAATACAATAAGGCTTTGCTCATGTCGAGTCTTGTTGACTGTGACGTATCCGGCCCCGTAGCCGGAGAACATATTTTGTTCGGAAAACACGGAAAGATGCAGCTTCACGTAAGGCTCCATTTGCGGCAGGTTGGCGTGTCGGGTAACATTACATCTTTTTTGCGCCGCGATAAAGTTTTTGTGTCAATTTAAGGGGAACAACGCAGGGCGAGGATTTCTCGGTATCTGCGGATGGAAACCACAATGCCTTGAATTTAAAATCCTCTATCATTAGATTATCTTCTATCAGCGCTTGCCGGCGCTATTGTCAACCAGGTCTCATCCATCGATGCAACCCATCCTGAAATCCAACAAGCTGGCGAACGTATGTTATGACATCCGCGGGCCGGTGCTCGACCGCTCGAAACAAATGGAGGAGGAAGGGCATTACATCATCAAGCTCAATATCGGCAATCCGGCATTATTTGGTTTTGACGCGCCCCAGGAGATTCTGCAGGATGTAATCCATAATCTCTCCGCCGCGTCCGGCTACTGCGACTCGAAAGGTCTGTTCGCAGCGCGCAAGGCGATCATGCATTACACCCAGGAAAAACGGATCCAGGATGTGCGGATGGAGGATATTTACATCGGCAACGGCGTATCCGAGTTGATCGTGATGGCAATGCAGGCGCTGTTGAATACCGGCGACGAGGTGCTGATCCCTTCACCCGACTATCCGCTGTGGACAGCGGCGGTGGTGCTGGCGGGTGGCACAGCGCGGCATTATGTATGCGACGAGCAATCCGGATGGCTGCCGGACCTGGATGATATGCGTTCGAAGGTTACGCCGAACACGCGCGCCATCGTTGTCATTAACCCCAATAATCCGACTGGTGCGCTTTACCCGGATGACATGCTGCGTGAAATTATCGAGATCGCTCGCCAGCATCAGCTCATTATTTATGCGGATGAAATTTACGATAAGGTGTTGTATGATGGCGCCACGCACACTTCGATAGCCTCGCTGGCGGACGACATTCTGTTTGTAACCCTGAATGGCTTATCCAAGAATTATCGTGCCGCCGGGTTTCGCTCCGG
>JBDTHR010000106.1:0-10241 GCA_039936855.1 Nitrosospira sp.
CCGGGAAAGCGGGTCAGGTCCATTTTCATTCCTTCGGGTAACACCTTCATCAGCCATTGGATTCGTTCCCGATCCCCCGCAGAGCATTTTTCATATAATTTCAGGCAGTCTGCAAGTCGCTGGAGGAGAATGCTTTCCGCAGAGTCTTTCTGGTGAGGAACAAGGGCTGCCTGAATCTCCTGGATGGCTTTCCAGTCAATCTCCGCATTTGCGAACTGTGCAGAGAACTGGTTAAGGTATCTCAGGCGCTGCGTGCGGTCGAGCAGATCCGTATCGGCGATGGTATCTGCTGCGCGTGCGAAGAGATACGACAACCCCATCTGATCGCGCAGGCCAACCGGCAGCACATTCAGCGTGAGATAAAACGAACGGGAGACCTGCTTGAGTATATCGTGCAGGAGCTCATGTGTAACCGGGTCAGTACTCAACGATGAAATCCAAAGCGCTCAATTAGCAAGGGGCGAACATTACCTGTTGTGGAACCTGAAGGTCAAGACGTTATGTTTCTGAAACCGGTCTTTCAGTCGGGGAGCTTCGGATTTTCGGTGGGAAAAAGCTAATAAATCGTAAAAAATTTTCGACGACGGCTTACTGTTGATGGCAATGAAAATGTGTCATGAGTTATCTGGAATCGACGCAAGAGAGGGTGCGCATTGTCATTAGGCGTTCGAATTTTAACCCAAACAATGATATATCGACGAGGCGGGTTACCGAGGGTGTGTGCGCTTTCGCACGGAAGCGACCAATTTTGAATATTACGCTGCGCCCCACATCTCTGGTCTCGAAAAAATGTTGTTGCGGATACAGTCAACTTTGGCAGAAAGAAAGTTGTCAAAGGCAGGAAGTGTCAGGATAGCGTTGTGGCAGCCACAAGCATATGGATTGCTCGCCAGAAGTATTGGTGGGCGTGGATACGCTTCCATTATCTGGCAGGGTATCTATGCGTCTTAAAAATGTAAAGGGGAGTTTCGCGCGGATGTGTCGGGAAACTGCCTAAGCAGCTTAAAAGCTACAACCGGTTTATGCAATCGGTTTCAGAGGGAATATCAGAGGAATATCCATTTGCTCGAAAGGAGGAGATTGACATGCAAACAGTTGGCGAGGTGATGATTCCGGACGTGCACACCATCAGCCCGGACGCAACAATCGAGGAAGCAGCGCAAGAGATGCGCGATGGGGATTTCGGCCTGATGCCTGTGGGAGAAGAAGATCAACTGCTTGGTGTGATAACGGACCGCGACATCATAATCCGTGCGGTCGCCGAAGGCCAAGGTTCGAGCTTTAAAGTTCGGAATGTCATGTCCAGTGAGCCCGTCTGGGCACATCAGGACGATTCAGTAGGTAATGCTGCCCAAATCATGAGAGAGCATCAGATTCGACGTTTGCCGGTTGTGGACGATGACCAACGGCTCGTAGGAGTCGTGGCGCTCGGTGCTTTTGGCGTCGAGGACTCCGATATTGGACCGGTTTCCGGAGCGCTCTCCGAAACCTGAAGCTGCACTATTATCAATATCCGCTTGCATCCCAAGGGAAGCGATATTCCAATAACGCTGCCCGCAAGTGCCTTCAGGGGAAAGATTAAAGTAACGGCGTTTCCAATTACCAATTATGGCGTTTTTGCAAGCGGACGCAGGCGTAGCGTCTGCTCGGGTGGCCCAGGGAGAAATGGAGTGCGTATGCCGTTAACCCAGTCGGCATGCCCGCTGCCATAATAGGGTGAGAAGGGGTGCCCGCTCTGTCCGCCCGGCATTTCGAAATAGCCTTGCTCTTCATTACCGGGGGCAACTGCAAAACGATTTGCGGCGCCGAAACTTGGACCCTGCACCCGCGGCATATTGCTGTCGCCCGGCAGTTCATCCTTTGGCATATTCAGCCACACCCCGATAAAATCCGGCAGAGCACGGCTGAGCGGATGCCTGATGCGGGCGGTGTTACGCTCACCCCAGCTACGAGCTGCGATACCGCCCGGCTGGCTTCGCATTCGCTCTGTCACGCGTTTGGCAGAGCTACTCAGCAAGTCTTCCCAGTCGGTATAAACAGGCGGCAACAGGTGCTCTGGACGCTGCTCGATCAATATCCACACAGCGTGTTCTGCCTGATTCAACTTTGGCAACACGAAATCCGGCGCGGCACTGCGCACTGTCGCCGCGAAGCCGTCAAGCACCCTATGGGTAACCTCCCGGCGGAATGCACGGACCAGACGATAAGCAACCGATGATGTCGAGGCGTGTCCATCCCAATCGCGAAGCGTTTGCTGCATTTCGGCCTGCCAGGGCGCCTTTTCCACACGGTTCAGCGTCAGTTCGAGAAGTTCCCGCCAGCGCGCCAGGAATAACGCGCGATCATCCAACTGGATTGCCAGCATGCTTGCGGGTGAGAAATGCTCGTGTCCGCGTAAGCCATCGCGGATCTGCTTCGCGCGGGCGCCGAGGTCATAGCCTCCATCGCCGATCCGGTCCAGCATGAGGCCGTCGACAGTACGTGCATTGGCCGTCCACAAGCGTTGCTGGGGCGGATTAACGATTAATGGATACTGAGCGGCCTTGAGCCAGCCGCTCCATCCCATGCCTGGCAAGCTCCAGTCGGCTGGTCGTGTTGGATCATAACCCCCGGTTTTGACTGGAATACGTCCGGCGATGGTCCAGGCAATTTTGCCCTTTCGGTCACCGACAATAAAATTCTGGGCGGGGATACCCGCATTCTGCGCGATCACAACGGCTTCATCCACGGTTTCCGCCCCATCCAGTCGGGCGAGTTCCATATTGATTGCACCGGGCTGGTGTGCGGTCCAGGCGAGCGCAAGTGGTACGCCATCGTGGTCAGTGGCGAGTATCGGCCCCCACTCGGTCTCATAAACATCCATCGCCTCATCCGGCGCGCCGCGTGCATGCAGGATTTCGCGATGAACGGTGACGGAGTTCCACCCGGTTGCGTTGCGGTATCTTGACTTATCCGCCGGATCCAGCCTGACCCGGACCCAATCCGTGAAATCGCCATAACTGTTTGTAAAACCCCAGGCGATATGGCGATTCGAACCCACTGCGATTGCGGGCGTGCCCGGAAGGCTGGCGCCGATAATGTCGTTGTCAAGCCCGGGATGCCGCAGGCTCGGGTAGATCAAGCGGGTACGAAACCAGATATTTGGGACACGCAACTCAAGGTGCGTGTCGTTGGCGACCAGCGCGGCACCCGCAGCCAGTTCGCCGGCCACGGCAAAGCTATTGCTGCCGGGCAGATTATCGCTGTGATCCTCGGTGTCGCGCAAAAGGGCGGGGTCGAGCTTGTGCAGATCGAGTTCGTCCGCGGCAGGCATTCGTGGCCATTGTGAGGGGGCGCCGATAAGCGGCGCATCCCATTCACCGCCATCGGCGGTGAGAAACCGGTAGGCGGCTTCGGGTAAGGCTGCATGCATGGTAGAGAGCGCGAGCTCGCGAAAATTACTTCCGTCATTCAGCGTGAAATACATCGCATTGACGACCAGTATGCTATCTTCGCTGCGCCATGCAACCGGGAGAGTGTGCGTCAGCAGATAGGGAAACGGTCGTGTAATGAGCGCACTCAGGCCTTCATTTACCCCATCACGATATACATCGAGTAGCTGCCGCTGGCTGGTCGGCAACTCTCGCAATACACCCGATGCACGCGAGCGCATACGGTGCCTCCGCACTTTGCGGTCGGCGGGCAGGGCTGCCGGTCCGAACAGTTCAGCCAGTTCGCCGGCTGCCTGTCGGCGCATCAGATCCATCTCGAAGAAGCGTTCTTGTGCGTGAACATAACCGAGCGCCCAAACCAGATCATGGCGATCCTGTGCACGCAATGTTACGCTACCCAGCGTGTCGCGCTCGACAGTGACCGGAGCAGACAGGCCGCTCACATTCACTGTTCCGGCGTATTGCGGCAAGCTACCGCGTAGCACCAGCCAGCAGCCACCTGCCAACAATACCGCCAGTATGAGAAATACCAGCAGAGCCCGGTAGATCGGGCGAGGCACAGCGATCATATTTAAGAAAAAGCGATTGAAAACGAGTTATTTTCGTGTCGTGACAGCGCGCTATTCGGATTTGTTCGGGCGTTTTGCTTCACGAAGGACAGGGCGATGGCGAACGAGCCATTGGCAACGATCCAATAATTCAAGAGGAACCGAGCTTATGACGAATGGATTCCATGCGCTCACGGTTCACGCCGAGATCCGATTTCCCCAAGCGGGATGCCGAGCGAACTTGAATCACCCTATTGACCGGATCGAACCAGAACTCGACATCATCCACGTACTTCATAAGCCGGGTAGTAAACTGTGCATAGAGATAGTCCGGTTCTCTTTTGACTATCCTGGCGCCATCCATTGTCCTGATAACATCGGCGATTCGGTCCAGCGTAACGTCAGGATCATCTGTTAGTGGCAGCGGCGCGATCTCGGTATAAGCGCGCTGTGGATGATCAGGGTAAAGCGAAGCCTGACTCGACACGCTATTAGGTGTATTAGAAGGAGGCTTGAGTTTTCCATCATGCACGCCCAGATCGGTGGGCGGCGTGCCTTTGAGCAGCCCAAGCTGACCGGCAAGCAACCCCGTGATGACGACAACGGCAACGACAACAAGTACCCACTTTACAATAACCATATCAATGCCTGGCGACTCCAACGTGATGTACGCGGAGCGCAACCCCCTAAACCGGCAGCGGTCGCGCCACATAATCTCCTGCTCATGCCGGTCCGTTATCCGCCATGTGATCCGGTTTGTGCCGGTAAGGCAACGTCATCGGCGCCAATAAAGGTCATCAAATGGTCAAACTACTTGGTTTTGCTATTTGCCAGAACGAATTCTGCCAGACGTTGTGCCGGTTCGCCTTTAATGTTGGGAAATGCGGTCATCCCCATGCTTCCCTTCTGCACTTTCTGGATAATGGCATCCTTATTCGCCATCGCAGTACTTATAATCATTATGCCGCCGCTTTCCGGTTTATGGCATTTTGTACAGTTTGTATAAAATATGTCTTCTCCGCTGATGTTCTCGGGGGGCGTGTAATTATCCGACTTCGAGCAACCAACCAAACTCACTAATGCGGAAACGGTTAGTAATAAGACCATTTTTTTCATTTTGTGGACTCCAATTTTTATAAGATGAAAAATTTCTTTAAACTGCCATGGGAAGGCATTATATCGTCCTTGCGGGTCGTTCAGGCATTATCCTGAATCCGGTCTGTTGACCGCTTATTTTTCAGCTCATTTGCCAGTTCGTTTATCAACCAGGCGCTACAACCGCAAAAGATTTTTCTTAGCTCGTGAGCTTCACCTCCTGGAAAGTTCACTCCTCCGTCCAACTTCCGGATTCGGGATTATTGCCGCGATTGTCCATATTGGAATGATCGTGGCAGGATTCGGTGGAGAGGACGGGAAAGACTTTACCCTTTATCCGCTTGCCGGTTGATGACCAAGGAGCCGAAGAGCAAGCAGTACGGTGATCGGTAGATAAATAAACAGGCCCGTAACGCCCAGGAGTGATTCTCCAATCCAGAAAGTGATGACGAGATTGAAGATCAATACACCATAATACAGACCGCAACCGAGCAGCACGCTTCCGGTCACCGATGGGGAAGGGAAGGGACTGGCTTCAGCCTGAAGTTTTCGATCGAGAGGAAGATAGGCGCGAAGAGAGAGAAAGCCAACAACAGCCCAGCCAATATAATTGGCTATCGGGATGCCGAAATGTGTGCCAGGATCAGGATAGTAATAAATTCGCCCGAGGAACCATCGGTCGCCGCGGAGCGCGACCGGATCGATGATGACATCGATGAACACGAAAAAAAGAATGGTGAGTATCGCTACCGGCCAGCCGGTTCGGGCTGCGAGAGGAAATCCCATCCGGATCATGCTCATGCCAGGACGAGAGTTTGTGCTATCGGCGGGCAGGAGAAAAGCCAGAGCCATGCAGTAGCTCGCATAGAGGAGAAAGGGAAATGAGAGCGAATCCATGGCGGGGACATCCGCGATATACAATTCCTGCCCGACCGTTGAGCCGGTATAGTGATACCAGCCGAAAGGAATCCCGGTGCGAGTGGAAGAAATCTCGCACAGAAGCGCCACAGTGTATGTAATAGCCATGAAGCAGGCTGTTCTGTGCCAGCCGATCAGTCTGTTGGCGGAGAAGAGAAACGCGGCGAGGAACACAAAAACGTAGGGACGAAGAGTAATCGTCTTCAGCAGAAGGCTAAGGAATTCCATCGAATAATCCATTGGTCCGGTAGATGAACTCTTGCCGGAGATTGATCTCCTGGAGGTTCGTTTCCAGGAGGGAAGGAGTGCAATACATTATTTTTGGTGCAAAGCGGGCTTCATGGTGCTTTGGCGCAGCCCATCGTCCTTTATTAGCCGGGAGAGATTATATCCCGGCATATTCGGTAACCGGAAACTATGCGGCAGCACGCAAACCGCTGCCGCATTTTCCGGGCAAGCAGGACTGGCAAGAATCAAATTTTCGCATAAAACCAGACAAACCACATAGCCCGTGTCAGCAGAGCAACAGAAAGTTCAGCTCGTCATGCACAATCATCCGTATTTTTGATTGCGATGAGAGTCCTGTTCTTTGAAAGCGCTGCCGTCACGATATATGCCGCTTCCCTACGATTTGGCGGATTTTTACCCCTCAAATACGCCCGTGGAAACGATTTCTCTTCCCTATACTTGTAAATCTTCTGGCTTGCTGCCTTTCGGGAACCCTTAATGCTTTATTATTTTTGATGACTCCATCGTGAGGCGCATTTTCAGGTTTTTTGCCTTTGCGGTTTTGACTCTGCTTCTCGTCACACTTGCTATTGCAACCTTCCTTCTTTATCGGGAGGTGACAACGTCTTCCTATCAAGCGCGGCAATTGTGGAATTTGGCCGATGATCTGCGGTGGGAAATGAAAAGCGGTCCTAGCGACAAACCGCATTTATCGCAGGCGGGGCCATATGATATCCGCCTGGGCTATAGTCGTCTTCCGGAATTGCTTCAGCACCTGGCGAAGCACGGTTTTGAGGTTCATGCGCAGGCTCGGGTTTCCGCACGTATGGAGGAGCTTGTCGCGCAGGGCCTGTTTGTTCCCTACCGCGAAAAATCCCAGGCCGGTCTGGAAATAACTGCCGACAATGGCGAGCCATTGTATCGCGCTGCGTTTCCCGCGCGTGTTTACAAGGATTTTCAGTCAGTGCCGTCTGTGGTGGCGAATAGCCTGCTGTTCATCGAAAATCGTGAACTGCTGGACCTGACCCAGCCGAAAAAGAATCCGGCTGTCGATTGGAACCGGTTGGGCAGGGCAGTGCTGGATAAGGGAATACAGTCTTTTCGTCCCGAGCACGACGTATCAGGGGGCAGTACGCTGGCCACGCAAATTGAAAAATACCGCCACTCTCCCAATGGAATGACGCTGAATGCAACGGATAAGTTTCAGCAGATTGCGTCTGCATCCGTGCGCACTTATCTGCAGGGCGAGTACACATTACGTACGCGCAAACAGATCCTGGTGGATTACCTTAATACGGTTCCGCTTTCGGCAGCCGCAGGTTTCGGAGAAACGAACGGGATTGGAGACGGCCTGTGGGCCTGGTATGGCCTGGACTTCGACGAAACCAATTACATCCTTAATTCGCGATTTAGACGAGGAGATGCCCTTACGGAAACGGCGCGCCTCTATAAACACGTGTTGAGCCTGATGATTGCACAACGTAGACCTTCCTATTACCTGATAACCGGGCGAAAAGAACTGGGTGAACTTACCGACAGCTATCTGAGGGTGCTGGCTCAGGCTGGCGTGATACCGGCTCGTCTCCGGGATGCGGCGCTTAAGCTGCCGCTGAATTTTCGTGTTGCGCACTTTCCGGAAGAAGGCGGCAATTTTGCTTCGAAGAAGGCTGTCAATGCTGTTCGCGTGCGTCTCGCGTCTCAACTCGGGTTGCAGCGCATGTATGATCTGGACCGCCTGGATCTGTCAGTGCAAAGCACTCTTGACTTGGAGCTACAGAAAAAGACGACAGATATGCTGCGCGAATTAAAGGATATGGAACATGCGCAGACTGCCGGACTCTATGGGCAGCGTCTGCTGGGTGCGGAAGATCCGGGGAAGATTATCTACAGCTTCACGCTATCCGAATTGACACCGCAAGGCGCCAAGTTTCGAATTCTGGCGGATAATTTTGAACAACCACTGGACATCAACAAGGGAACCAAGCTGGATCTGGGGTCCACCGCAAAATTGCGGACGTTGGTAACCTATCTTGAAATTGTGGAAGCGCTGCATGATAAATATGCGACGCTGACACCCAAAGTACTTAATGGACAAGAGATTGCCTCCGGCGATATTCTCAGCCGCTGGGCGATCGGTTATCTTCTGCAAAGCAGGGACAAGAGTTTGGCATCCATGCTGGATGCCGCTCTTGAGCGTAAGTACTCGGCCAGTCCGGAAGAGCGGTTCTTCACCGGCGGCGGATCGCATACCTTTCATAATTTCAAGAATGCAGATGATCGCAAGATCATGAGTGTGCGCGAAGCGACGAAGAATTCGGTCAATCTTGTCTATATCCGCCTGATGCGCGATATTGTGCGTTATCACATGTTTCAGGTAGGAGGTTCATCAGCCAAGATACTCAAGGACGTCGGAAATTCGGGCCGCGTGGATTATCTCAGACGCTTCGCGGACAAAGAAGGCACGGAATTCATCAATCGTTTTTATCTCAAGTACAAAGGTAAAACAACCGGATCGGACGGGATCAGCAATCTGCTTTTTTCCAGTTTCCGGCACACGCCGCGCCGTTTGGCAGCCGCTCACCGTTATATTTATCCAGAATCTACCCTTGCAGAGTTCGAGGAATTCATGGCGCCATATCTGCCCGGCTTTAAAGCTGTGACCCCGACAATGGTTCGGGATCTGTATGAGGCGTATGCACCAGGCAAATTTTCGTTGGCTGATCAGGGCTACATAGTAACTGTCCACCCACTTGAATTATGGTTGGTACGCTACCTTAATTCCCATCCACTTGCCCAGTACAAGGACGTGATCGCGGCGAGCACGGACGAGCGAATTGCTGTCTACGAGTGGTTGTTCAAGACCATACACAAGAATTCGCAGGATGTACGGATTCGTGGCCTTCTGGAACTTGAAGCATTCCTGGAAATTCATCGTAGCTGGAAACGCCTCGGCTATCCTTTCGATTCTCTGGTGCCCTCGCTGGCCACAGCTATTGGGAGTTCCGCTGATCACCCGGCCGCGCTTGCGGAATTGATGGGTATCATTCTGAACGATGGCGTGCGAATGCCAGCCATATTAATCGAACGCTTGCGTTTCGGAGCCGATACCCCTTTTGAGACAATGGTTGAACGAGCGCCAATTCAAGGAGAAAAAATGTTTTCCCCCGAATTGGCCGCGGCAGTACGTGGCGTACTGACAGACGTGGTCGAGAGGGGTACTGCTTCACGGTTGGCGCGAGCCATAGTGGAAGAGGATGGGGCTGAAATTTCGATTGGCGGAAAGACCGGGACCGGCGACCATCGTCATATCACGTTTTCTTCGCCGGGTGTCATCAAGGAATCGCGCGTCGTAAATCGCTCCGCCACTTTTGTCTTTTTCATCGGAGACCGCTTTTTCGGAACGATGACTGCATTCGTGCCCGGTGCGGACGCCGCCGACTACACGTTTACCTCAGCACTTTCTACGCAAGTCATGAAACATCTTTTGCCCATCCTGAAGCCCCTCACCGACCGCGCCCAGCCGTTGCCGGAGCAGATCCTGGCGAGAAATGCGCTTAAGAGCGAGCTACCTGAAGAACGTAAAAAGGTGAGTAAAAAGGGAAGCAAAAAAGAAAATAAAAAAAAGGAGATGAGCCGGTTAGCGCGCCACTAAATGAATTACGCTGAAAATATACGAAATACAAGTGATGGTTCATACGAACGACAGTTCAATCCTCGGTATTGATCCACCATAAGAAGACGACAATGCCCAGTACAACCCCGAGGCCCAGAATGGCCTTTACAAATTCCTTGACGAACCAGTACACCATCGCTTCGTATAAATCCAATTGTTCATACCCTTCAAAAAGACCGCTATTTACGGGACCACCACCATAGCAGTATCGATAGAAACAAGGACACCAGCAAGCCTGTCGTCAGCGGAAAGTAGAGCTTGAAGTTTTCCCGCTCGATAGTAATGTCTCCCGGTAACCGCCCCAGTGGTAGTTTCGATAACCACGGCCATGCAATACCCACAACCAAC
>JBDTHR010000107.1:0-4064 GCA_039936855.1 Nitrosospira sp.
AACCGACGCCGAGTCCATCGGTCTTGTTTTTTTTCGGGATCGTGGACCGCAATTGTTCCGCAGCGCAGTCGAGAATGCACTTCGGCATCAAGCTGCGCTTAAATTCTGGTATCTAAACATCATTGACCGTCTGGCCGATAAACAAGTGGTCAAGGCTTGTTCCGTATCCGGGCACGTCTGGTGTGAAATTGATTTCGCCGCGGATCTGGCACGGGCTGAAGCGCTTTTCAACGGAACAGAACGGAATGGAATCCCGCGGAGTCCATCTGGGCAAGCTGAACTTATCACGGATGAATAGTCAGGCACCACCATCAGTCGTCTGCGAAAAACGTCAGCTCACGTGCGTGAATTTTCTCCGCGTCGTTCGATGCCGAAAGGCAGTACGGTAGTCCTCGCCAAATCCCAAGGAGAATGTCAACATACTTCCGGGCGGGCATACTTGGTTTCGACAGTCCGTCTCAAGTTGAACGCCAGGAGTTTCCCAAGCCGTTCGTTACCTATGGGACCATTACCGATCCGCTGGATAATGTCCAGGTCCGGTGCTTTGTTGGCCTCGATCATGCAAGGCCCGTTATCGAGCAGGGCGACGTCCCAACCAATCACTACCTGATCGGAGAAGGCGCTGCCATGGGCATATTGCACCAGGTCGATCAGCTCGGGCCAGCACGGAAGCTTGCGCTGCAGTATCTGAGCACCCGTTTCGTAGTGCCGCTCATACCAGCCATCGGCGGTTGCCCCCCATGCTCCACAGGCACCTCTTCCTAGTTCGCCGGTGTGGATATCCACGTTGGCGGCGATTCCGCCAGCGTGGAAATTGTCTACAATAACGGCACTATTCCGCGCCATGCGAAAAACCGCGTTGGTGACCTCGAATTCGCCTTGCTCGTTACGACAACTCATCACACGAACAGTCGCCAGCGTACCATTGGCGAGGTCGGCGATCTCATGGTGATTTACGAGTCGCGGCTGCACCAGAAAAGCATTCTGCCATGAGGCTTCGCGCAGACCCTCAAGTACTTGGTCCTCCGTAGCGACTTCGCCATCGTTACTCCGGAACTTCCCCGAGCCCAGGTAATCCCAACGCGTGGCATTTTTTCCCCCTTGTCCATACAGCGGCTTCACGAAGAGATCGATCTCGGGCAGGCCCGGTCCGTTCCAATCGACCGCCGTGACCTCTCCTTTCTCCACGCTCAGGAGGACGGGCGCAGTCTTGATACCGAACTCACGGCAGCGGGCCATGAAACGTGCTTTGTCTTTTATACATATTGTGCTCCGCTCTGCGGGGATTGAAAGTCCACCATTATGGTCGCGCAAAAAAAGGTACAGCCCGGCTTTTGTTTCAAGCCGATTCAGGTACTCACCCGCATGCCTTCTCTTGTCGTCGTCGTGCAATTCGAAGATATAGTACCAGGGAGACAGGATTGCAAACCGGGCCGCCAGACCGATCTGCTCCCGGATTTGCCGAGTGATTCCCTTTCCTGTCCGCTTCTTTATGGCGCCTCCGTTGAGGGTGGTAAACACCATTACCAGCGCAGCAACCACGAATGGGACGAACGGCAGAGCCACGCACGCCACAAGGCGATCGCGGGGACTGATCTCACGCCAGACCTCGCGCTGGAAGCATCGGTGAATAGCCGTCGCTGCCGAATTATCCTCTGGTAGTCGCGCAAGAATCCACATCGCACCACTCAAGTCCCGGGTAATCTTGTCAATGCTGAAACTATTGATAATCTTCATGAGCCTTCGCGTCCGCGACAGCATGTCTTCAAGGATGGTAAATCACATACTCCTTCAAGACCCTTATTTAATATCTAGCACGATAATCAGTCAACATTCAGCATGATGACCCCGAACTCTGAATCGTTTAAAGTCCTGCTGCCGCGAACTCGATGTGAAAAGGCGATGACATGCTGCAAAAACCACAGCGCTACTCATGGGGTCTTTAAAAGCTTCCGCTGTTTGCCTAGCTTCCGCTGTTTGCCTGATACTGTGATACACGCCCGCACCAGCATACAAGGTAATAAAATAATCCTTTACCATAACGGAACAAATAGTCCGTTTGAACTAAGACACATTGAACATGTCTCCTTTGTTTTACTTAGCTTGAACATAGCGCCAGCGGCATTGGGCGAATTGCTGTATATACTATATGGTTGATGATAGTGTGCTTTTGAAAGAGTATCAATGCATTAAATTGGAAATTGCTGACAATCACCAGAGAAAGAACGCGTTGGAGTATGAAGAATATACCGGTAAAATTATTCGGCTGAAAAAAAACTTTCAGTCCATGTACGCACACCCCCGTTCGTCATGCCGAAAAACGCGAAATCGGGCATATGCAGTTAATTTCAACCCTGCCTCGTCGGTATGACGGCATTGCTATATGACTTTGTCCGCGCCATTACACTAGACGGGTGATTGTGTGGATATGTTTCGCATCGTATCCTTCAAGCTATGCCGCTAATCAGTTGATTCGAACTCAGTCAGACGAAACCCGTTAATTATCAAATCTTATGGATTCTTCGATTATCAATGTCTCGGACGCGGATATGCCGGCCTTTAACGCAACCATGCGAAAGTTTGGTGCTCCACAAACAATAATTCATCGATATCAATACTGGAGCATCATGTTGCGTCCAGCGCAGATAACGCTTGGTTCCCTGATTCTGGCAGCGCATGAGCCAGCTCTCTCATTCTCGGAACTTAGCCAGGAAAGCTTTACTGAACTTCACAAAGTAATAACGCAACTAGAGTCTGCATTGGCCAAGGCTTTCAATTACGACCGGTTGAATTACCTGATGTTAATGATGGTCGATCCGGATGTGCACTTCCATGTCATCCCTCGTTATGCGAAAACAAAGTATTTCAATGGCAGGGAATTTATCGACTCCGGCTGGCCGGGAGCTCCAGATTTCAATCGGACCTATGAGATCGATGCCGAAACCAACCGTCTTATTGTCGATCATACCGTTTCCTGCTGGGACAAAAAGTAATATGCGGCCGCGGTTTTCATTACTTTGTCCCTTTGTCCAGAAGATCTCAGCCATATCGGATGATCGATCACACCGCACTCTCTTAACATCGCCCGGGCAACGATACTCCTTGATGCCAACGCTCATTTTGGCTATACCATGACCCACTCATGCATTCCTGAATCATCAGTGGTTTTTATAATCAGAAGTCCCGCCTGCTAACGATCCGGTAGAACGACCCCATCCGGGACTCGGTGGTTCGATTTTTTATCAATATTTTATTTGGGCCAATTAGCGTTTGACAGCATTTTATCCATGGCTGTCCATACTGAGATTGTATATACTCAGCGACCACTTCAGATTCACGTCTACGAACGAAAAATAGCGAACATGCTCCATTTTGCAACTTCAGGTCCCAGTATCAATAATCACTTATCTGGCTTAGACGGGTAAACCGGCGCATGACACAACTCGTTCTGTTGCGGCACGGGGAAAGTATCTCGAACCGGGATAGGTGTTTTACCGGCTGGAATGATGTTGCCCTGACACCACGAGGTGAACAGGAGGCTGAGCAAGCTGGCCGTCTGCTCAGGGAGGCAGGATATAAATTCGACATATGTTTTACCTCGGAACTCCAGCGGGCTACGGAAACGCTCCGTATCGTATTAATGGAAATGAGGGTCGATGAATTGACCGTACGGCGGAACTGGCGTTTAAACGAACGACACTATGGCGCGCTGGAAGGGATCAATCCCCTGAAGGCAATAAGGAAATTTGGTGTCTGGCCCATCATCGGCTCCCAGTTGCAGTTTGATGCGCGACCGCCGCCGCTCGACCCATGTGATGCGCGGTTCCCGGGAAATCAACAGCGCTACTCGAATATCGACAAGCAGGAATTGCCCCTTGCCGAGAGCATGCAGCAAGCCGTCCTGCGGGTGCTGCCCTACTGGAAGGAAGTAATCCTCCCGGAAATTCGACAGGGAAAGCGGGTTCTCATCGTAGCTCACAAGCATATTTTGCGTGCACTAGTGATGCAACTGGACGATTTGTCCATCGTCCAGTTAATAAAGCTATCCATCGCCACAGGGCGGC
>JBDTHR010000108.1:0-5398 GCA_039936855.1 Nitrosospira sp.
TTCCGCCTGCCTCCAACGCTGCCGCGATGGTGAACGGCTTCAGTGTCGAGCCAGGCTCGAAGACGTCGGTAAAGGCCCTGTTACGAGCACGCCAGCCGTTCAAGCTTGTCCGGTTGTTGGGGTTATAGGCCGGCAGGTTGACCAGCGCCAGCACCTCGCCCGTCTGCGCATCCAGCACTACGACCCCCCCTGCCTTGGCTTTATGCGTTTCCATTGCCTGCTTCAATTCACGATAAGCGAAATACTGGATTTTGCTGTCTATTGACAGGGCAATATCCTGTCCCGACCTGGGTACCCGGATACTTTTCACATCCTCGACGACCCGTCCCTTTCGATCCTTGATCACGCGGCGGCTTCCAGGTTTGCCTGCAAGCTCTTCCTGCCACGCCAGTTCCAATCCCTCCTGCCCCTTGTCATCCACGTCAGTGAACCCGAGCACATGAGCGGTCAACTCGCCCGTTGGGTAATATCGCCGGTACTCACGTTTTAGAAATATGCCGGGCATGTCAAGTTCGACTATCCTGGCAGCGACCTCGGGTGACAGATGACGTTTCAAATATACGAAATCGCGCTGTGGCCCATCGATGCGGCGGCGGATTTCCTTGACATCCACATCAATCAGGTTAGCCAGTTTTCCCAGTTGCTCGGGTGTGGCGTGCACGTCCTGTGGACTCGACCATACCGATTCAACCGGCGTACTGATCGCGAGCGGTTTGCCATGCCGATCCGTAATCATGCCGCGGTGTGCGCTCATTTCGAGTACGCGTCCATAGCGTGATTCGCCTTTCTGTTGCAGGAATCCGTTGTTCATTCCCTGCAGATATGCAGCACGCCCCGCCAATGCCGCCAACCCCAGCAGCAGCAAGGCAAGCAGCAGGCGCGAGCGCCACGCTGGCAAGACGAGATATATTGTATGTTTAATCTTCATGGTCCCGGTGCTTCCACGGGATCGGCTCGACCGAAGGGAATCCCAAACGAAATAATCCGGATGCGAGATGCATCGGGCATACGCATGTGCAATTGCCCCGTAGCGATTTTTTCAACGCGCGTATGCACTGCCCAGGTGCTCTGCTCAAGCTGAAGCTGGTCCCATTCCACCGCCAGCTGTTGTGCCAATTCCTGCTCTTTTTCGAGTTCCACAAAAAGCTTGCGCGCTTTATGCTGTGAAGTCACAACACTCAACGCGCAGGCGATCAGAATCAAGGTCAACAAAACATTCAGCCTGGCCACATCAGTCTCTCATTAACCGGGAACGCCGTTGTGGCTGTTCCCTATGTCGTATTTATCCGTTCCGCGACCCGCATTATTGCGCTCCGGGCCCTGGGATTGCCGGCGATTTCTTTCGTATCCGGACGTATCGCCTTGCCTATCAAACGCAATTTTTGGCGACTCAAAAGTTGCACTTCCTTTTCACGTAGTGGCAATTCCTTCGGCAACCTGTCCGAATCCGCCAATTCACGCATAAAACGTTTTACTGCTCGGTCTTCCAGCGAGTGAAAACTGATCACGACGAACCGGCCGCCGGCGTTCAACATCTCCACGCATTTCGGCAAGGCAAGCGACAGCTTCTCAAGCTCCTGATTGAGGTAAATCCGTATAGCCTGAAAAGTCCGGGTCGCCGGATTCTGCTTATCTTCCCCCCCGCGCGAGCGTATGGTCGACGCCACGATCGAGGCAAGCTGATGTGTGGTGACGATGGGTTGCCGACCTCTAGCCGCAACAATCGCTCTTGCAACCTGTTTAGCAAACCGCTCTTCGCCATAACTCCTGATCACCTCTTCCAAATGGGTTTCGGGAGCGGAAGCCAGCCATTCCGCAGCCGTCGGCCCCCGGCTTGTATCCATGCGCATATCGAGCGGACCATCCAGACGAAAACTGAAGCCGCGACGAGCTTCTTCAAGCTGCGGCGAAGACATCCCCAAATCCAGCAATATCCCATCCAGCCGATCCACATCCAATTGTCGCAAGACCTCCTGCATCGTCGAAAAGCTGCCATGAATCATATGGAACCGCTCATCTTCAAAAGACTGCCCGACTTCAAACGCAGACGGATCCTGATCGAACGCTATCAGCCTCCCATTCTTTCCTAACTGCTCCAGTATCAGCCGGCTATGTCCACCACGGCCGAAGGTTCCATCCACGTATATCCCGTCCGGCTTGATGGTCAACGCATCCACCGCCTCATGCAGCAAAACCGCAGTATGCTTATACTTCTCAACCACAGCATTAGAGCGAAAAACCATCAAGCTCCGGCGGAATGCCATCTTTGAAAACGAGCGCGCTCTCGATTTGGAGCCTCCATTTTTCGTCGTCCCACAACTCGAATTTGGCGCCCTGCCCGACCAAAACCACGTCTTTGCTTAAACCAGCAAACTCACGCAAGGGAGACGGCACCAAAATGCGACCTGCGCCATCCATCTCCACGTCACTGGCGTTTCCAACGAGAAGGCGCTGCAGACTACGCGTTTGTGGATTGAAACTGGAAAGACTGTTGAGTTTTTGCTCTATAGGTTCCCACACGGGCTGGGGATAAACCAGCAAACAACTGGAAGGATCAGCAGTGATGACCAAACGACCGGCGCAAAGAGATATCAGACCTTCGCGATATTTCGCAGGCACCGCAAGTCTACCTTTGTTATCCAGGCTGATAGGTGTCCCGCCGCGAAACATTTTGCCCCTTTAATTGCCGTAAGAAATATGGAAATTTTACCCACTTTTACCCACTTTTACCCACTTTTGCCCACTGTAAATAAAACGATAGGCAAAGTCAAGGAAAAGAGCAGGGTTGTTTGCAATAGTGCCAAACGTCGGGATTGCTCGGCGTCCAAGAAACTTTCCATAAAAATAAGCAAATAAAATCAGATAATTATCGGATTAACTCCGATATGGGCCATATACAACGATTGCTATCTCAAGTATCAACGGCTTACATGACCACTTAGAAAAGTTGTCATGCAGAAGAAGCCGCGGTATACGCGTCATATGAGCGATACGTGGAATCAAGCTGAATTTGCTTACCGCTCATTAGTCAACTTGATTAGGACGAATGCAACCGGACGACATGTAATGGTTTGATACGGTGACCAGGCACCAGTAGCTGCCTGAAGAATCGCAGCAAAACGGTGACTGGGTGAGGATGGGTTTGGGGGATTTTGAAGGCCGATAATTATTCTATTGGTCGAAAAATCGGCAAAATATGACCGCTCACACGCTGTTGCAGCCGCTTTTGCAGCCGGTTCCCTTTAATTCCGACAGGCTGCTCGCGTTATGCTCTATTTCCGCCAAGCGGATGTCACTCCCCGAACACGCTGCATCAACCCGAGAACACGGTTAAGCTGAGCCAGACCACTGATCTTCAAGGTAAATCGCATCGCTGCGATATCGCTGCTTTGGGTTCGGAAGGCGGTAACATCGATCTTCTCGCGCAGCAGGAGATTGGAAATATCACGCAGCAATCCGTGCCTGTCTTGCGCCTCGATCTCGATATCGACCTCATAGCACTGGCGTTTCGACATACCCTCCGACACACCCCAGTCTGCCGCAATGACGCGCTTGGCACTTTCTTCACTCAGACGGGATAAACTGGCGCACTGTTGACGGTGTACCGTAATGCCGCGTCCGCGGGTGACAAATCCAATGATGGGATCAGGCGGAGCAGGCTTGCAACATTTTGCAAATACAGTGAGCAGTTTGTCGACACCCGCAATAAGGATACCGCCACTGGATGGTGCCACGGCCTTGCTACCCTCGGGCAACTCCAGATCCGGGGCGAGTGTTCCGGGCACACCGCTCAGATACGCGCCCAATTGACGGCTATTGATATCGCCCCGGGCAACAGCGGCCAGAAACCCGTCGAGTTTAAGAAACTTGAACTCCCCGGCAAGCTTATCCAGCGATAGTGCTGTCATACCATGGCGCTGCAATTCCTTTTCCACGATCACCCGTCCCTGCGCCATCGAAGCCTCGCGCTCCAGATAGCCAAACCACTGTCTGACCTTTGACCGTGCCCGATGGCTTTTAAGATATCCCAGGGCAGGATTGAGCCAATCACGACTCGGCCCCCCCTGTTTACTCGAAATGATTTCCACTTTCTGCGCATTTTGCAGTGGATAATCAAGCGGCACCATGACACCATCGATTTTTGCGCCGCGGCAACGGTGGCCGAGATCAGTGTGCACGTGGTAGGCGAAATCCACTGGCGTTGCCCCCTTGGGCAAGGCAATGACCCTGCCCTGCGGCGTCAATACATAGACCGAATCCTCAAATAGCGCGACTTTAAAATGTGCAGCCAGTTCTCCCGCATCCTCGACATCATTCTTCCATTCCAGTATCTGCCTCAACCAGGCAATTTTTTCTTCATACCTGGCGTCACGCTTCGCCCCTTCCTTGTAGCGCCAATGCGCAGCGACACCCATCTCGGAATGACGATGCATCTCGTGTGTGCGGATTTGCACCTCAACCACCTTATCTTCCGGACCGATGACCGCCGTATGTAGAGACCGGTAATCGTTGCCTTTTGGTCTGGCGATATAATCGTCGAATTCCTTCGGGATCGGCATCCAGAGATTATGCACTACGCCCAGCGCGGCATAGCAGTCCTTCACATTGCCCACAAGAATCCGTACTGCGCGAGCATCATGGATTTCCTCGAAGTCCACACCTTTGCGCTTCATTTTTTTGTGGATGCTGTAGATGTGCTTCGGTCGGCCGGTAACCTCAGCCTTGATTCCCGTCTGCCGCAATTCGTTCTGCAGGTTATCCACCATCAGGGTGATATACCGTTCCCGAACGCGACGCGTATCCTCGAGCAATGTGGCGATCTTTTTATATCGCTCCGGCTCTACGATCCGAAACGAATAGTCTTCCAGCTCCCATTTCACCTGCCACAACCCCAGGCGATTCGCCAGCGGTGCGAATATATCCATCGTCTCGTGCGCAATCTCCGCTCCTGACGGAACGTTATTCGCAGCGATATATCGCATCGTTTGCACGCGATCCACAATGACAATGATGACGACCCGGATGTCCTCCACCATCGCCAGCAGCATCTTGCGCAACGCATCGACCTGCGCATTGCGGTCTCCCGTCGTCGAGGAACCTTCAGGTCCCAGCGTTCGGATGCGGCCCATCCGTGCCACCCCCTCCACAAGATGGGCTATGGTGGGATTGAACTCCGCATGCAATTTTTCCTTGTATCCATCCAGATAATCAGGCACCGCATGAAGTATTCCGGCGGCGAGCGTGTCGCTATCTACCCGTAATGATGCCAGTACCCATGCTGCGCCCTGTATATGCTGAGTAACCAGCTCGCCGGTAGACAGGTATTTGTCTTTATAAAGTGAATGACAAAAATCCAGCGCACGCTCCAGCATTTCGATTTCATCGGGAGAAAACGTGG
>JBDTHR010000109.1:0-3733 GCA_039936855.1 Nitrosospira sp.
AACCACCCCGGCGAACCGCATTTTTCCTTTCGGACCGAACGGGTATTTCTGTCGAAACGCTGGGGCATAGTCTTCTCAGGCAGTTCGATAATGTACCCTTTGAGGAAATAGCCCTACCCTATCTTGATACGCGGGAAAAAGTTGCGGCCGCTGCCAAGCAGATCAGTGCGCGGGCTGACGCCGATGGCGTGCGCCCGCTGGTTTTCAGTACATTCGTAAATCCGGAATTCCGGCTCGTTCTTGGCTCCGTCAACGCCCTGCATCTGGATTGCTTCAGCACTTTTATCGGCCAGATGGAGGTTGAGCTTGGCATACATTCCTCAAATGCCGTGGGTCTTTCCCATCGGATCGATAGCGCCGTCGATCACCTCACGCGCATCGAGGCAATAAAATATACCCTTGAGCACGACGATGGCCTTTACCAAACAAATTGGCGCAAAGCAGATGTTACCCTGATAGGTGTTTCCCGTACCGGCAAAACCCCCACCTGCCTCTATCTCGCGCTGCAATATGGTATTTTTGCCGCCAATTACCCGCTCATCCCGGAGGACTTCAACCGTTTGGGGTTGCCAGCCCAACTCAGGGATATTCGCCACAAGCTGTATGGCTTTACAATCGACGCCGCCCGGCTGCACCGCATACGTAGCGAGCGCAAACCCGACAGCGAGTACGCCTCTCTCAGGAACTGTCAACATGAAGTAAATGAAGCAGAAACGCTGATGCGACGGGAAGGGATTTCCTATCTCGA
Organism: Nitrosospira sp.; assembly: GCA_039936855.1. GTDB lineage: Bacteria > Pseudomonadota > Gammaproteobacteria > Burkholderiales > Nitrosomonadaceae > Nitrosospira. Next base: position 749 of record JBDTHR010000109.1, read on the forward strand.
TGCAACCAGCAAGTCCATCGAAGAACTCGCAACCGCGGTATTGCACCACGCAAAACTGGAGCGGAAGATTTATTAAGGAATGCTTTTGAACAAGTTTCAGCTTTACCAACCGGCATGACGGTATTTTGTCACCAGTAACTTGACGTCCGCATCTTCCGCTATCTCGTTTGCCGATACCTTCAGCGCGCGATCATCTGGGTACAGATCGGAAATTGCAACGATCGACATGGCTGCCAGCTCCCATTCTTTCCTCGCAAACTCGTTATCACTATCCCTGAAATCCGCATTGCCATATACCGATCTCGGCCTGTCCACTCTCAGGCTCATTTGATAGAGAATATATCCCATGATAAACAGGAAAATGCCGGCAATGAACAATTCCTTGAAAAAATATACGATACCGAGGAAAAACGACGTCAGGTATAAAATCACACTGTTACGCTGCTTCTTGCATGATGTAGCGGGATAGGCAAATGCCATCCAGTATTTCACGATATAAGCGGTAAGATCCTCCGCGTTGTCCCACTTGTCAGCAAGAATTTTTGTTATCGCCGAAACGGGTATTTCGGGTCTGGTGATCAACGCCTGCGGCGCCACGATAATTGCATAAAGCGTCGGCAGGATGGCGCCCCAATAAACAGCAAATATCTGATTCAGCGAAAATGAAGCGAAGATTGCGATGGCATTGATGAGAAATATCATCAATCCTCCCTGTCCCAGGTAGCCAAACTTGTATTTATACTCGCTCCCACTCAGTGACGACCTGTGGCGCCCAACCTGATCTGATCAGCATGACCACTTCCAGTCGCGAACCTCGGGCATATCCTCACCATGCTCCCTGATGTACCGCTCGTGCTCGATCAACTTGTCCCGCATCAATTGCTTGAGATAAGCGCCTTTATAGCCCAGAGCGGGTACGCGGTCGACCACGTCCATCACCAGATGAAAACGATCCAGGTCATTGAGCACGGTCATGTCAAACGGAGTCGTCGTTGTCCCTTCCTCCTTGTAACCGCGAACGTGCAGATTTTCATGGTTGGTCCGGCGGTATGTCAGGCGGTGAATGAGCCAGGGGTAGCCGTGATAGGCAAAGATTATCGGCTTGCAGGTCGTGAACAGCGTGTCGAAATCGCGGCTGGATAGCCCGTGCGGGTGTTCCTCTTTCGGTTGCAGCGTCATCAAGTCTACTACATTTACCACTCGCACTCTTAATTCAGGAACGTGATGGCGCAGCATATCAACCGCTGCAAGGGTTTCCAGGGTGGGGACATCACCCGCACAGGCCAGCACCACATCCGGTTCGCCATCCTGATCATTGCTTGCCCAGGCCCAGATACCGATGCCGGCGGTACTATGCGTGATTGCAGCGTCCATATCCAGCCACTGTAACGTAGGTTGCTTCCCTGCCACGACAACATTGACAAAATTGCGCGAGCGCAGGCATTTATCGGTTATGACCAGCAGTGTGTTGGCGTCTGGCGGGAGATAGACGCGGATGATATCCGCTTTCTTGTTCACCACGTGGTCGATAAACCCGGGGTCCTGATGCGAAAAACCGTTGTGATCCTGGCGCCATACGTGCGAAGTCAAAAGGTAATTAAGTGAGGCGATTGGCCTTCTCCAAGGGATTTCCTTGGTGACCTTTAGCCATTTGGCATGCTGGTTGAACATGGAATCAACGATGTGAATGAATGCTTCATAGCATGAAAATAAGCCATGCCGGCCAGTCAGCAGATAACCTTCGAGCCAGCCCTGGCATGTATGTTCGGAGAGAATCTCCATCACACGCCCATCTCCGGAGAGATGCTCGTCCTCCGGCAGGATTTGCGCCACCCAGGTTTGATCCGTTACCTCAAACAAAGCACCAAGGCGATTTGAATTGGTTTCGTCCGGCCCCATCACCCGGAAGTTGTGACTGTCCAGGTTGAGTTTCATGACGTCGCGCAAAAATTTCCCCATCTCCCGTGTGGCTTCGCCTGCCAAGGATCCTGGTTGGGGCACAGCAATCGCGTAATCGCGGAAATCCGGCATGTCCAGATCTCTCAGCAGCAGGCCGCCGTTGGCATGGGGATTTGCGCCCATTCGCCGCTCGCCTTGAGGCGCCAGCTCCGCCAACTCCGGTATCAATGTTCCATTGCCATCGAACAACTCTTCCGGCTTGTAGCTTTTCATCCACTCTTCGAGCAGATTCAAATGCCATGGCTTTGAATCGAGTTCTGCAAACGGCACCTGGTGCGAGCGCCAAAAATCCTCGACTTTCTTACCGTCAACTTCTTTCGGGCCGGTCCACCCCTTGGGGCTGCGCAAAATAATCATGGGCCAACGCGGGAACGTCGTTGCGCCATTACTACGACTACGCGCTTCCTGCTGGATCGCACTGATCTTGCCGATCACGATATCCAGCGTGGCCGCCATGGTCTGGTGCATGAGCTCCGGATCGGATCCCTCGACGAAATGGGGCTCGTAACCATAACCCGTGAACAGGCTCGCCAACTCTTCGTGGCTGATGCGTGCAAGCACGGTGGGACCTGCGATTTTATAGCCGTTAAGGTGCAGGATCGGCAGCACCGCGCCATCATGGGCCGGATTCAAAAATTTGTTGGAGTGCCAGGCGGCGGCAAGCGGCCCGGTTTCAGCTTCACCATCCCCTACCACGCACGCCACGATCAGATCCGGGTTGTCGAAAGCCGCCCCAAAGGCATGCGACAGCGAATACCCTAATTCCCCGCCTTCGTTAATGGAGCCCGGGGTTTCCGGCGCCACATGACTGGGAATGCCGCCGGGAAACGAGAATTGCTTGAATAGTCTTTGCATGCCTTTGGCATCGCATGAAATGTGAGGATAGAATTCGCTGTAGGTACCTTCGAGCCATGTATTCGCGACCATGGCCGGCCCTCCGTGACCGGGCCCGGCTACATAGAACATGTTCAGGTCATATTTTTTTATGATGCGGTTGAGATGTACGTAAATAAAATTAAGCCCGGG
>JBDTHR010000110.1:0-13969 GCA_039936855.1 Nitrosospira sp.
CGATAACGTCTCGCTTGATATCGTGCTGGGTTACCCGGCAAGAAGCGTGCTGGAAAGTATTCGCAAGCAGGTGGCTGACAAGCTCAAAAATATTCCCGGTATGGGTAACGTGGATGTCACTGTCACCAGCAAGATCGTTTCTCATAGCGTGCAGCGTGGCGTAAAGCTCATTCCGGGGGTCAAGAATATCATCGCGGTAGCGTCTGGAAAGGGCGGCGTGGGCAAGTCCGCCACGGCAGTAAATCTGGCACTGGCCCTTGCCGCGGAGGGCGCGTCGGTAGGCATTCTCGATGCCGATATTTACGGCCCTTCGCAGCCCCAGATGCTGGGTATTGCCGGTCGTCCCGAATCCCTCGACGGCAAGACCATGGAACCGATGATGGCACATGGCATACAGACCATATCCATCGGCTTCTTGATAGACGTGGAAACGCCCATGGTGTGGCGCGGGCCGATGGTTACACAGGCGTTGCAGCAGTTGCTGAACGACACCCGGTGGAAAGATGTCGACTATCTTATAGTGGATATGCCGCCAGGAACCGGTGACATCCAGTTGACGCTTGCGCAAAAAGTGCCGGTTACCGGCGCAGTCATCGTTACCACCCCTCAGGACATTGCGCTGCTCGATGCCCGCAAAGGGTTGAAGATGTTTCAGAAAGTGGGTATTCCCATTATCGGTATTGTCGAGAATATGAGCACGCACATTTGCTCCCAGTGCGGTCACGAGGAGCATATTTTCGGTGCTGGCGGTGGGGAGAAAATGTGCAAGGATTATGATGTCGAATTGCTTGGATCCTTGCCGCTCGACATAAAAATTCGCGAACATACCGATTCCGGTATACCGACCGTTGTTACAGAGCCCGGCGGGAAAATAGCGGAGACTTATCGCAGTATTGCACGCCGCATTGCGGTCAAGGTTGATGAATTATCGTTGGATCATTCAGCGCTGTTTGCGAAGATCGTAATCGAGGATACTTGATATCCTCAGGAAAACAAACGAAATGGATGTGGGCGCGTGTATCAACGTGCGCTCCTCCCATTCACGGCTGGTATTCCCCCGCCATTCTCTTCTTTTTTTCAAAAAATGACCATAAAGTCGGATAAGTGGATTCGCCGCATGGCGGCGGAACACCGCATGATCGAGCCCTTCGAGCCCAATCAGGTGAAGCACGCCAACGGCCACCGAATCGTTTCATACGGGACATCGAGTTATGGCTATGATATTCGCTGCTCGGATGAATTCAAGCTGTTTACCAATATAAACTCCGTTATTGTCGACCCCAAGAATTTTGATTCGAATTCTTTTGTCGACGTGAAGGGCGACGTGTGCCTTATCCCGCCCAATTCCTTTGCACTCGCGCGCACCGTTGAGTATTTCCGCATTCCGCGCAATGTGCTTACCATCTGCCTCGGCAAATCCACTTATGCCCGCTGCGGCATTATTGTCAACGTCACCCCATTCGAGCCGGAGTGGGAAGGATACGTCACGCTGGAGTTTTCCAACACGACACCGCTTCCCGCGAAGATTTATGCGAATGAAGGGGTGGCGCAGGTGATTTTCTTCGAGTCCGACGAAGTATGCGAGGTTTCCTATAAAGATCGAGGGGGGAAATATCAGGGGCAGCACGGCGTGACACTACCGAAAATCTGATTTTTTTTCAGCAACGACAACCCTCGCTCAACTGTCCGGTATTTGCAATAAATGCAGCAAGGCCTGATCAGCCCGCGTTGTGTCCGATATGGGCTATAAAAATAGCAACTTTTTGTTATTAAAGTATATTCAAGTCTGACGCAACTCGTGAATTTTCTCCTGTGAACGGCAATTGCCACGATTTGCCAAAGGAGTTTTTTCGAGAGCATTCCAGGTGGGTATACGATTTTCTTTCAAGTCGAAAAAAACGCTTGATTCCTCGGGAATGAAGTTTATAATCCGCTTTTTTCTAAATATGTAGTTATTAGGAACAGGAGGTCATCATGAAAAGCAAAGCAAACTACTTCGTACCGGCTGATCTGGTAAATATTCATATTCCCGTCACGTAGCGTTTTAAAGAAGGATGACTATCATGCAAATGCGTACCACGGCCCTACGGCGTAAAGTAGACGTCGAAGAAATATTTGACACCCATCCCGAAGTCAGCCTGGATTTCGAACATGTCCAGTCAGCCTTGAAAAAAGGCTACAGCAAGCCGTTTCTGCTGGTTGACAGTCATATCGTCCGCACTAAAGCCCGCCGATTCAAAACTGCCATGCCACAGGTGCAGCCGCACTATGCGGTAAAGGCGAATCCGGATCCGCGCGTACTCCGCGCTCTGATCGAGGAAGGCGTCGGATTTGAAATCGCCTCCATATCAGAACTGGATCTTTTGCTCAGCCTAGGCGTGCCCGCTGCAGAAATTTATTACAGTAATCCGATGAAGTCACGCGCTTATCTGGAATACGCGGCGTCAAAAGGCGTGGAATGGTATGTGCTGGATAGTGTCGAGGAACTACGCAAAATTGTGAGCGTCAAGTTTGACGCCAAGATGTATCTGCGCATAGACACGCCGAACATCGGTAGCGATTGGCCACTGGCCGGTAAATTTGGTACGCATGTCGGCGAAATCAAGGGCATCATCAATGAAGCGGTAAAACTCAAGGCCGACCTTGCGGGCGTGACTTTCCATGTGGGTTCACAATGCCGCAATCCACAGAATTGGCGAGTGGGCATCGAGCGGGCCAAAAAAGTTTTTGCGGACATGCGCCGGGTTGGCTTATCCCCCCGTCTGCTCAATATCGGCGGCGGCTATCCCGTTCGTCATATCAAGCCCATCCCGTCAATAGAGGTAATAGGTGATGTGGTGAATGCGGCCATTGCGGATCTACCGAAGGAAATTCGTATCATGGCCGAACCGGGGCGTTATCTGGTATCCGACGCAGCTTATTTTGTTTGCCGCGTGGTAGGCACAGCCACCCGCAATGGTAAGCGCTGGATGTATTGGGACGCGGGTATGTTTGGCGGCGTGATCGAAGTCACCGAGGGTCTACGCTATGAAATTCTTTCTGATCGCACCGGACGCGACATTCCATGGTGCGTTGCCGGGCCGACCTGCGATTCGGTGGATATCCTGATGCGCGATGAAATGCTGCCGGAAGATATCCAGGAAGGAGATTTCATCTATATTCCCAATGCGGGTGCTTACACTACTGCTTACGCCAGCAATTTCAACGGTTTTCCGCTACCGGATGTGGTTGTTCTATAGTTGCTGCTGATAGGGTAAACAATGGTGGGACCCAACGAGAGGGTTCCGCCATTTTTTTTCCGCATCATCCAGTATAACCGCCGGGATAAGCTCCTTTGCCTTTTTGTCGGTCAAAGACCACAAAATGATATTCCAGGCCGCTGTCACCCCAATGGTGCTTTTCCCGAGACGTTTCCTTCCATTCCTCGTGATTGAATTCAGGAAATAGCACGTCGCCATCGTAATCTCGCTGAATTTCTGTAATGTACAATCGGTCGCACAACGGTAACATTTGCTGGAATATTTCGGCGCCGCCGATAACAAAGCTTTCCGCGTCACTCGTGGTTACAGGCTTGTCTTCGTTTCCTTTGTCATCGTGGCAGGCTCTCAACGCTTCAGCGATTGTATGCACGACGATAGTGTCCTGAGCTTCGTATCCAGTCTGGCTTGTAATAATGATACAGGTACGCCCGGGTAGCGGTCTGCCGATGGATTCATACGTTTTGCGCCCCATGATAATGGGATGTCCCATGGTAAGCATCTTGAAGCGCTTCAGATCGGGCGGCAGTCGCCACGGCATGGCGTTATCCTTGCCGATGACTCGATTCTGTGCCACCGCCACCAAAGCGGAGAGCCGCGGCGTCATACCGCGACCGGTGCCTTGATGGCCGGATGAGGGTCATAGCCTTCCAGCGTAAAATCGTCATGCCTGAAATCAAAAATGCTGTTGACCACCGAATTCAATTTCATCACGGGCAGAAGCCTCGGCTCCCGGTCGAGTTGTTCCCGGGCCTGCGTTAAATGGTTGAGGTAAAGATGCGCATCACCCAAGGTATGCACGAAATCTCCGGGTTTCAGATTGCAGACTTGCGCTACCATAAAGGTCAGCAAAGCGTAGGACGCAATATTGAATGGCACGCCCAGGAAGATATCCGCGCTGCGCTGATAGAGCTGGCAGGAGAGCGTGCCGTCAGCCACGTAGAACTGAAACAAGGCATGGCACGGCGCCAATCTCATCTCAGCCAGTTCACCTACGTTCCAGGAAGAAACGATCATGCGCCGCGAATCGGGGGTGCTCTTGATCTGTTCTATTACCTGCGTTAACTGATCAATATGGTCTCCACCCACGACCGGCCAGGATCGCCACTGTCGACCGTATACCGGGCCCAGGTCTCCATTTTCGTCAGCCCACTCATTCCAGATGGAAACGCCATTGTCGTTGAGATACCTGATGTTCGTATCGCCACGTAAAAACCATAACAGTTCATAAATGATGGACTTCAAATGACATTTCTTGGTCGTCACCAGCGGAAAGCCTTCTGATAAGGGAAAGCGCATCTGGTGACCAAATACGGAAAGGGTGCCCGTGCCGGTGCGGTCCGATTTCTTATGCCAGTGTTCGAGTACGTGCTGCATGAGTTCAAGATATTGGCGCATTACGGGAGAGCGATGGAACAACCGGGATGATGGGGAAAAGTCAGGATCAACGAGGGCTGCATAGAGAATTCAGGAGTATCCACTGTATTATAATAGCATTCATACTCGTATCGATTACAACTTATCCTGAGGCGGCCAATGCTTGCATCACTGACACAAAATGCTTCAACCATAAGCCTGACTACCAGGGCGACGCATATCCTGGTCGTGCTACCACAATCCGCTCCATCGGATAAACTTCAAAATATGCCTGATTTTTTGGGTAGAAACGTACTGAAATCCTTATTATCACGTCGTAAAATGCAGTTAGGAGAAATCGCGAATAATCCGGTGGCGGCCAATATCGAGAGCGGTTCTTTATGCGTTTGGGTGACGGTGGATTCGAGCAAGCCTGTATTCGAGCAGCAAACATCCATCCGCAAAGCCGTGCAATTGTTGCTGGAAGAAACCCCTGCTGACATAAATCTCGCGTTATATGGCGATGATGGCCAAAGGCGTGCTTTCGCGCAGTTGGCAATATATGCGGCCTGGATTAACGGCCTGGTGCTGCCTTCCCGGAAAACGGACAAAAAAAACACCCGGAGGCGGCCCCTCGCCAGAATTGTCGTGCACGGATATAAGCAAGCCGACAATTTTTCGCTGTTAGCCGCAAAAGCAGAAGGTAATCTGTTGACGCGTGAACTGACGATGCTGCCGCCCAACGAATTAACACCGGAATTTTATCGCAGGCATGTCAAGAAGCTGGCCGGCACCGAAGACTGGAAGTATCACGAGTTCGATGTCAAGGCGTTGCGTAAAATGGGTGCCGGGGCATTTGTTGCCGTCGCACAGGGTAGCGATCCTGAAGATGCCGCCATCGTGCATTTGCAACGACGCGTGAAGGAGGCGAGCAAGACGGTGGCGCTGGTGGGAAAAGGTATCTGTTTTGATACCGGCGGCCATAACTTGAAGCCGGCCCGCCACATGCACGGCATGCATGAAGATATGAACGGTTCGGCAGTTGCTTTGGGCATTTTATTGGCGGCAACTCGTGCCAATCTACCGATAAATATCGATTGCTGGCTCGCCATCGCTCAAAATCACATCAGTCCGCATGCCTACAAGCAGAACGACGTGATAACGACGCTGAATGGCACCACTGTCGAGATTATCCATACCGACGCAGAAGGACGGTTGGTGCTGGCCGACACACTGACCCTGGCGGCAAGACAGAAGCCTGATGTGATGATCGATTTTGCGACGCTGACCGGGAGCATGCACGTCGCACTCGGATCGCGCTATAGCGGCGTTTTCGGTAATCGGGAAGACCTGATACAGAAAGCATTAACTGCCGGAAAAGCGGCGGGCGAGAGAATCTGGGCATTTCCGATGGATACCGATTATGATACGGACCTCGAAAGCAAAATTGCCGATACCAAGCAGTGCTCCCTGGAGGGCGAGGCCGATCATATTCTCGCTGCACGCTTCCTCAACCGGTTCGTGAACGACATACCTTGGATCCACATGGATCTGTCCGCCAGCAATAACAAAGGTGGATTGGGTATCGTGGGAAGTGATGTTACCGGCTTTGGGGTGGCCTGGGGGGTCGAGATGCTCGGGATATTGCCTGCGCGATTTGGGTAGAATACGGTCAGACGGGACCGTCGAAGTCCGTGTATTCTTTTTTTAGGCGTGGAGCAGGTGCTTATCAAGAGCAATATTGTTGCTCGATTCTGATAAGCCTGCCGGATGCCGCTAAGCTGCCAATACGATAACAACTATTTACAGGAGAACTGAACGATGGACTCACTTGCTAATGATTACGCTGCTGGTATTTTTAATACTCCTGAGGCGCCGTGCCTCTCGCTCTACCAGCCAACCCATCGGTCTCATCCAGATAATGAGCAGGATCCGATTCGGTTCGGGAATCTCGTAAAAAGCATGGAAGAGTCGTTACGGCAGAAATATTCGACACGTGACATACAGCCCCTGCTGGAACCGTTCCGAGCGTTGGCCGTCGATCAGGATTTTTGGGCTCATACCCTTGATGGATTAGTTGCACTTGCTGCACCCGGCATATTCCGGGTATACAGGCTCCAGCGACCAGTCGCTGAGTTGGCAGTCGTGGCCGACAGTTTTCATATCAAGCCCCTGCTGCGCATTCTTCAGTCAGCGGGTCGCTACCAGATCCTGGGTCTGGACCGTCAGAAAATCAGGCTCTTTGAAGGCAACCGTGATGTGCTGGATGAGGTCAAGTTATCTTCTGCCGTTCCTCGAACGATGACCGAAGTAGTGGGAGAGGATTTGAAGGAAGCTCATTGGGAGGTGAGGTCCTATGGCTCAGGATATCCCGGAGCGGGAGGGACATCGGGTTCGGACCTGAGATATCCCGGAGGGGGAGTGACATCGGGCTCGGACGTAAAATCGGAGATGATCGAAAAAAATACGGAAAAGTTTTTTCGTGCCGTTGATCTCGCCCTCCTGGAGAATTACTCGCGGCCGTCGGGGTTACCTTTATTATTAGTGGCGTTGCCGGAACATCGCGCTGTCTTCCACCGCGTCAGTCACAATCCGTTTTTAATGGACGAGAGCATCGATACCTCTCCTGATGCCCTGTCGATCGAGGAACTTCGCGTTCGCGCATGGTCGTCTATTGAGCCCCATTATCATGCGCGGTTGGCCGGGTTGATCGAAATGTTCGAGGTGGCAAGATCCCGAGAACTTGGCACAGATGATCTGATACAGGCTGCCACGAATGCCATGGCGGGGCGGGTTGCGACCCTGCTCATCGATGCCGATCGCCAAATTCCAGGCGTGATTGACGAGCTGACCGGCGAAATCCAATTGGATGACCTGGCGAAACCTCGTGTAGACGATTTACTCGATGATATAGCGGAAATCGTCCTGAGAAATGGTGGCCAGGTCGTGGTTGTTCCTGCCGAACGGATGCCGACAAAGACGGGACTCGCAGCGATTTACCGATATTAAACCGAACAGCATGCTGCGAGGTAAAGGGCACTCGCAGCGTGCAAGCCGAAATACGAGATAGGCTTCCTGTACTATCTTGTATTCGGCAAAGACTCCTGGTGGGCCGTCAGGCCGTCTGAAGAAAATGAACTTTCTCCCACAGACGCACGCGGTTGACCCAGTTACCCATTGCTACCATCGTCTCTGCGCCCAGTTCCGAATTCTGGGCAGTTCATCCAGCTAATAAATATTGTGCTTGCGCATCCCGGCACTATCGGGTTTATGTCTGCTGGTGCAATTTCGATGCACGGTGGATATGTTAAACTCGACGCATCTATCTGACGAGAAAACGAAATGTCCGGCAATACCCTCGGCAAGCTTTTTTGTGTTACTTCTTTTGGCGAATCGCATGGTCCTGCGATAGGTTGCGTTGTCGATGGCTGCCCACCAGGGATGGAGTTATCCGCCGAGTATATTCAGGAGGATCTGGATCGGCGCAAACCCGGTACCTCACGCCACGTGACGCAGCGGCGGGAATCAGACACAGTGGAAATTCTCTCCGGGGTGTTCGAGGGCAAGACCACGGGTACCCCGATTGCGCTGCTGATCCGGAACGAGGATCAGCGTAGCAAGGACTACAGCAAAATCATGGATGCCTTCCGGCCCGGTCATGCGGACTATGTATATTGGCAAAAATACGGAATACGCGATTATCGCGGCGGTGGACGCGCCTCGGCTCGTGAGACAGCGGTAAGGGTGGCGGCCGGGGCTATTGCAAGGAAATGGCTGTATACGAAATATGGCACAGTAATACGCGGATTCATGGCGCAGTTGGGACCCCTGGAGATTCCGTTCAAACGATGGGATGCCGTTGGGCAAAATCCATTTTTTGCCGCTGATCCCGATCTGGTGCCCAGCCTCGAAGAATTCATGGATAAGCTGCGTAAATCTGGCGACTCTGTCGGTGCAAAAATCCGTGTGGTGGCGGAAGGCGTGCCGGTAGGCTGGGGAGAGCCGGTATATGATCGCCTGGATGCGGAAATCGCTTACGCCATGATGAGCATCAATGCAGTAAAAGGTGTCGAAATCGGCGCCGGCTTTGCCGCTGTGGGCCAGAGGGGAACCGAACACTCCGACGAGATCACTCCCCACGGATTTTTGAGTAACAATTCTGGCGGTATAGTGGGCGGGATTTCCACTGGCCAGGAAATCGTTGTGAATATTGCCGTCAAGCCGACCTCCAGCATCCGTCTGGGACGACGGTCCTTGGACAAGGCTGGAAATCCGGCCCTGGTGGAAACTCACGGCAGGCACGACCCCTGTGTAGGTATTCGTGCCACACCCATCGCGGAGGCAATGCTGGCCCTGGTACTGATGGATCACGCCTTGCGCCATCGTGCGCAAAATGCGGATGTAACGTGCGAAACACCAAAAATCCCCGGTCAAATCGGCCCGGACGTAGCCAGTTCAACCAACGCCGAGCTAAAACCGAAATTGACGGAAAACCCCGACCCCGAAGAAGCCTGAGATGGGCTGAGTGGTATTTGCGGGTTCAGCCGCTTTTCTTCATCGCCCCATGATCCAGCAATAATCCTGTCTATCGGATCCGGCGCTCGCAATGTTCTGCATGTGTCCTGAATTACCCTGCTTGATCTTTTGACGTTGCTCCAGCGTTGTGTTTTTCAAAGTGAACCAAACAGGATCAGTGCAGGCTACATCTATAAAAAATCCTTGAACGGAGAGTCATGCGCCGGGATAGGTACTCCTATAAAAAAGCCTTGCGCGTAATCTATATGCATTTTCTCCAGAAGGGTTAAAGTCGCTGCATTCTCTACGAACTCAGCCGTTGTTTTCTTCCCAAATCCCCGCGCTACATCGCATAGCGCTTTTACCAGTATCTGGTCATCGGGGCTATCCGCCAGATTGCGTATAAACGAACCATCGATTTTAACTATATCGATAGGAAGCTGCCGGATGTAATAGAACGAAGAGAAGCCGACGCCGAAATCATCCAGCGTAAAGCCGCAGCCGAGTTTTTTAATCATTTCCATGAGCTCTCGTGCCGCGGACAAGTCTTCTAACGCAGCCGTCTCGGTTATCTCAAACATGAAGTTTGAAGGATCCGCGTCATATTGAGCGAAAGCCTCCTCCAGGATCGATAGCAATTCGGGATCATGAAATGCATGGGCTGAAAGGTTTATCGAAAAACGGACACGCAACCCGTTGTGTTGAATTTTCGCCGCTTGAGCAATGGATTTGCGTAAAACCATATGATCGATAGCATGGATAAGACCGGTTTGCTCTGCTGCTGGTATGAAATATTGAGGAGCAAGCACGGTTCCATCATCGTCGAGCATGCGTAGCAGCACTTCGTAATGGTCAATGGTTTTGTTGGCGATGTGCATGATGGGCTGGAAATAGAACAAGAATCGTTCATTCAAAAGCGCATGCTCAATCTTTTCTTTCCAATATACGAGGGTATGCATGCGCTCCCGGGTCTTTTCCTCGTGTGAAAACAGATGCCAACCTCCTCGTCCCGCTTCTTTGGCCTGATACATGGCGAGATCTGCCGCCGCTAACAGGTCGTGCACGTTATTCCCATGCTCGGGAAAAATTGCGATACCCACACTGGCCGACGCCTTATGGTTTCGGCCATTTATGGTAATTTTTCCCTGGTTCAGGCAAGCGAGAGCATTTTTTGCGACTTCTATCGCCCCTTCCGCAGTGGTTTGAGGCAGTATCACTGCAAATTCATCGCCGCCTAGTCGACCAAGTATGTCTACGCTGCGTACGCTGCCATGCAACATGTGCGCGATCATTTTCAGCAAAGCATCGCCTGCCTGGTGTCCGCTTGTATCGTTTATATATTTGAACTGATCCAGGTCAAAAAATAGCAGCGCGCCTGAATGTTTATAGCGGGCTGCCAGATTCAACATTTGCTCCAGTTCTTCCTGAAAACGCCGCCGGTTATACAGGTTGGTGAGGGGATCATGGTCGGCCAGCCATGCCAATCGGCTTTCCGTGCGTTTATGCTCGGTCATATCGAGCCCTACCGAGAGCATTGCCGGGTCATACTCCGTATGTCGCGTAAGGCGGGAATGCAACCAGAGAATATGCCTCGTCGATTTATCCCTGCACAGGATGTCGGTTTCATGACGTAATTGGTCCCTTTGCTCAGAGCGTAACTCCTCAAGGTACGCGGGAAGATCGCGCATATCTCCATCAAGCGTGAGAAGATTGATGAACGGTACTCCCTGCAACTCCTTTTCCGTATATTGGATAAGTGTTTCACCATGCGCATTCAATGTGAGAATTTCACCGCTCGCGTTTTGCGTCATTACAATGACTTGCGCGATATCGAGCAGATTTGTGATGAAATCCCGTTCCTTGCTTAGCTCATTCATTTTACGTGCCAGTATCTGGGTCCGATCGGCGACCTGGTCTTCAAGTCTCTCCAGTTGATAGGATAGGGCCACGGCCGTCTCGTCAAGCATGCCGATTTCGTCTTTCAGCCATGGTTTTTGGCCATCGGTATGAAGCTCCGACCGGAAACTCTTGAAGCTGCTCCGGGCCAGAAGCGGCAATGTGAAGGCGATGTGCTTGAGCCGCGACAATGGCCTGCTGAGAATAAAAAATAATAACAGCTCGGAAAGCATGAGCCCCACCACCCCGATGATGATGTTCTGCTGTGTCGAACTGTGGATGGTGTGCATGGTGGAGGTGATATCGGTGACAACTATAAACTGTGCCTTATTGAACTCATCTATTTTGTTCACTGAGAGTGATTTGACATGCAGATATTGGTTACCCAACGATATCTGAACACCGGATTCCAGGTGGCTAAAGTCGGGATACTGCTCTGCGATTTTAGTGAGAACTGCGGTATTCATTTCTTTGCTATGTGCGGCAAGCCGAACATTCCAGTCGGGAATTATCATCTCGGCGCTCTTCCTGTCGCTGTCGCTCACTCTGATAAGCAAGCCGATATCGGCGCCGGAAATATCCTTGAATCCCAGGACGGCATCGATCAGGGGCGCACCAATGACGACAACACCCGCACTCTTGCCTTCTACCAGCAGAGGTACCACCACGAACTGGGTGCATTCTTCCTGGCAGTTCAAAGAACTGATAGGCTGTTCTCGTACATTCACTCCCCGAACCCAATTCAGCATTACGGCTTCATGAGTGTCAGATTCCGGCGTACCCCAGCTTGCCAATAGCTTATCGGAGTTGTCATAAAAACGTATCAGTTCGATACCTTTGTTAAGCTGTAATGATGCCCAATAGGGGTCGAATGTCTCGGCGATATTTTTTCCGTTGGCTGCCAGCAGGTCGGGTCTCATTCCCTCCAGCAAAGGAAGCAACTCAGCAAGCTGATGCAGATCTGTTGATATCTGATCTATCAGACCTTCAACTTCACTGGCGTAACGCTTGTGCTGCGCGCTTCTCTGTGCCTCAAAATCATCCATTAAACTCAGATAAGTTATTCCCGTGAATGAAACTACGATGGAGATCAATATCAAACTACTCAGCAGCAGGACTTTCCATTTCAGGCTCAGGAATCCGGACGGCGCAGAGCGTGCTGTACCGTCGAGTTGAGCCTTGCTTATATGGAAATCATGTTCCATCAAACTATCGTTAGAACCTATAGGAGCCGAGGATTGAGAAAAGATTCCAGTTCTGGGACATGTCGCCAGGCACAGGATTGTCAAGGGTGGAGAGCCAGCCCGTACCGTTGACCCGGTGATATTCGGCGCGCAGCATGAACTCAGGCGTGACGTTCCAGCGCAGGCCAACCGTTATATCCTTGGCAAAGCGACTATATGCGGGACGCCCTTTTCCGATAGGAGATGCCGCCCATTTTTTTCCATTACGGTCATCGCTATCTGTGAACAGGGCATCGTAGCGGACGATAGCTTCCCACTCGGGTGTAAATCGATAGGCACCCTGGAAGTAATAGCTTTCACCGGTGAAATCCAGGTGAGGAATCGCGCCGAAGTTTTTGTATTCAAGGTGACGCCGGGCATATTCGGTAGTGAGGCTCCAGCTCTCGGCGTTATATTGGGCGGAAAGGACTAAAGGAGTGAATTGAATCGTGCCCGAGTTGAGAGGATCACCATACCCTGGAGCATAGCCGATATTCAGCTGAGTGGCACTGATGGCAAGACGAACCCGTCCGCCATCGAGTTCATAATTCACTCGCCCGACATACGATATTTCTGGCGCCAAATGCCCGGGAAACTGCCGCTGTAATACGGCCGCTTCGGCTTCATTGCCTCGAACCAATGGGCGTACTATCCCAACCTGAAAGGAAATATCCCCCATATCGGAGCGATGCTCTCCGTATAAGTGTGCGCCATCGGCAGCGATTGCCAGCTTGCGCGTGCGATCGAAATAAATGGATTGTGGCAGCAGTATGCTTGGCCGTGTGAAAGGGACATCGCGAGTATCATTGTAGAAGCCAAGCGGATTTTTCATTCTGCCCAGCCGTATTCCCAGTTGATTGCTCTCGCCGGAGAACATCGTGTAATCAAGAAAGCCGTAATCCAGCCGGATATTGCCGGGGCTGCCTTTGCCCGCCCAGCGCGACAGCATCTGTGCCGAAAACTGCAGCTTCGGTAACGGCCTCATCGAGGCATTCAGTCCCAACTCCCTGAAGTCGAAGCTACCATCATCGGAAGCGCTTTTCCCGAAAACGTTGTTGTTGCCCGAGCTCCTCAGCCAGCTCTGGCTTGCGAAGCCGTGTATTTGCAGATTTTGCGGCAACTTTTCAGCTTGCGCCACGCAGTTCCACAGGACGCACGGCACGAGAGCGAGCCTGATGGCCATCAGGATACGGCTGCGAGCGTGGTTATTTGATCTGGAGTACATTGACACTACCATCTATCCTGGATTTAGTTAAATAACCAATTGCTCCAGGCGTGCTGGCGACTTTGGCAAGCATTTCCTCGGGAGAACTTACTGTATTAGGAGCTTGACCGGTTCCCGAAAATACCAATCGATCCCAGGCAGCGCGAAGCTGGTAGGGAAAGACATTCAGTTTCTCCTTAGAAAATGCAGCGTGGACAGAGGAATCATCTGGCATGACAAATACGCGTATGGCTGTACCGTCTGGCCATTCGTGAAGACGCATGCCGAAGATGGCACGCAATGAACTTTTTGAGAGTGTATTCTCGCTGACGCCGGGATTACACACAATCTCGTAAGGTCCCGTCGCCCAAGCGGCGCCCATGGCATAAAGCGTACTAAGCAACAGGCATACGAGGAGAATAAAGCGACTGCTATTTATTTTTTTTCTTGTCACGATTTATGTACGTGCATTGTCGCGCACGAGATCGGGTTGACTCACGACGGTCGAGATTGAGGGT
>JBDTHR010000111.1:0-4088 GCA_039936855.1 Nitrosospira sp.
GAGCTACTCGAATTTTGTACGTTATGATGAACAAAAAAATGGAGAGATGAATATGTCTGAATTAGTTGTAGTGGGTTTTCAAGATATCGAGGAAGCTGATCGCGTACTGTTTAGGCTCCGCAGGTTAAAAAAAGAATACCTCCTGGACCTTGAGGACGCGGTTGTCGTTGTTCGCGATGACGAGGGCAAGGTCCATCTCAAGCAAAGTATTAATCTAACCACTGCCACTGCGACGTCAGGATTTCTTTCCGGCGGCCTGTGGGGCACGCTCGTTGGATTGCTGTTCCTTAACCCATTCGCCGGATTCGTAATCGGCGGCGCCATCGGCGTCGGTGCGGGAGCACTGACAGGCTCCCTGATGGATTATGGTATCAACGATGACTTCATCAAATCATTGAGTAGCACCATTCCGAATAACTCATCGGCACTTTTCATTCTTGTGCGCAAGGCACAGCCGGAAAAAGTCATGGCTGAACTCACCGGGGTTACCGGCAAAGTACTGCGTACATCCCTGTCTCCTGATCAGGAGAGAAAACTTCGGGAAGCACTGGCGAGCTCAACAGCGGCGGCAGCTAAAGCATAATCCTGGCTTTTATACCGGGAACCGACCCCTGGTTCCCGGCGCGATGAACGGAGATGTGCATCGTATTACCCGGTACATTTGGTCGGGCGCGCGTTTTTCGATTTCAGGTCGAATGGATTCCCCTTCAAATACTCTCTCCGCCCTCACCCAGTCACTTGTTTGCTAGCCATCAAAGCATGGACTTGGCTTGGTCGAGTATCTTGTTGCATACTTTCTTGACCGCCTTGGCCTTCAGGCCAGCCATACTCAAATCGACGCTCTGGCCGCCACCGCCAGTCAGGATACCACTCGCACCGCTGATATAGTCGGGGTTGCTCTGGGCGGATTGATCCTCGCTACCGGAGAGTTTTCCCATTAACTGATCCTTGATGGGAGCGGCATTGTCACCACTCAGATAATTATTCTTGACGCAGAACTCGATAACGCCTGCGGCATTGCCTGTACTTCCCGCCGTTATGGATGATAACGACCCAAGTGAAGCGGCTACGCCGCTGATATCGCTTCCGCCCATGATACCCTTCAACTGACCCAGGCCCTGGGCTGCAATGGAACCGGAGAATATCGCTATTGCAATGCTGCCGCCTAACAACAACGGATGACGCCTGGAAATATTCATTCGACTTTCCTCTGGAATGTTAACAAACTGCTGAGATGAAGCGCATTAGAGTGGCGATAAACTCCGCAAGACCGCAATCTGGCGGTACCAGCGGTCAAGAACGACTTCCGGCTCGTGCAAGCTAAAAGTCAAGCCAGACTCCACGTCTGCATAACGAGATAAATGCTTGTGTATGCGCTGTACGTGTCCTTCGAAAACAGCGAGCGCAACGCCAGCGGCTTTACTCTCGCCCAGCTTTCGCATTTGCATCCTTATTTGGCACATACCGCGGTCGAGCGGCATGGTCAGCGTCGAGCGGCCGTCACGAGCAATATTGTTCGAGGTACCGGAATTCGGGAAGATAATGAGCCGGATAAGCCCGTCAGGCAGCACAAGTATCTCCCCCGCGCTGAGCAACGCGGCATGAGGCCAGCCGTCCGAATCTACAGTAGAGAGCTGGAGAGCAACATTTTTGGCGGCCAGGTCTTTCCCATTCAAATATGTGGAAATTTCATGGGGAATATCAACCCGCGATATTTCAGTTGGCGGCAGGTAAAGCGGATCGGCTTTGCTCATGTCGGTTTCGTCCGCACTGATAAGGTCATGACTTGCGGGTAAACCTAGCACAGACCAAATCCATCGTCAATGTACATTGCCAACTTGGATATGTGATGTGCTGAAGCATACGGCAAGCTCGCCGTTTCGACAGCGCTGCAAACTTGGCAATAACCAGAAGTAATACAGCAAGCATCTCATTTTACTGTCGGGGCGCGAGGCAGATCAGACATAATTGATATGAGATACGCGATTCCGGCTTCATGTCCGGCATTCGTTCTGGGTAAGAACGACTGGAGCTGATAAAATGTTTGCGAAGTTCGAGTTCGATCTCCCATAAGTGCCACTGGTTTATCCAGGGATAAGCGGAGTAAGACTTTATCAGACGGGCGGATGACGCCTTCCAATTGAATCCGGAGTACCGAATCGAATGATCGCATCACCTAAACAGAGACTTATCGTGGGTATCAGCGGCGCTACCGGGATCATTTATGCGGTGCGGGCCCTCAAAGTACTTCGCACCATCGGCATCGAAACACATCTGATCGTGAGCCGCGCCGCCGACCTGACGCGAGCGTACGAAACCGATCTCAGCAGGGATGAACTGGCCGCCATGGCCGACCATGCCTACAACATCAAGGACGTGGCAGCCCCAATCTCCTCAGGGTCCTTTCAGACGCTGGGAATGCTCATTGCTCCGGCATCGATGCGGTCCGTCGGGGAAATAGCCACGGGAGTCACCTCTTCTCTCCTGACACGCGCTGCCGACGTCGTACTCAAGGAACGTCGCCGATTAGTGCTGATGGTCCGTGAAGCGCCGCTGAACCTGATTCATTTGCGCAACATGGCAACCATTGCAGAAGCCGGTGGAATCATTTTCCCTCCTGTCCCTGCATTCTACTCAAGGCCCACAACGCTGGACCAGATAATCGACCAGTCGGTCGGGCGGGCTCTCGACCAGTTCGGCATCCATACGGATATATTCCCTCGCTGGGGAGAAGGCCTCCGAAACAAGATGACCCGCCAAAACGAGTAACACCAATAGTCACCTCTTCATATCGCCGTTACCTCACGGATATTTCCCCGCTTTAGTTCCCTGTCAAGCCTCTATCAAGGTTGCTCCTTCCTTTCCTTCCTCCAGTCCCTTCGTTGCCCGGTAGGGATGGTCGGTCGGCCATTGTTGCGAAGCCATTGCCTTCCCCACCGGTGCAAGACGCCATGAAACCTGAGGCGCACTGGCGGGAGTCCCAGGACACGTAGCTGCCTCGTATGGAAACGCGTACGAACCAGAAAACAAATTCCTGAACAAAACGCTTATGTGCGCTGGCGCGCAGAAAACCGCAATGAGTAAGGGCAGAATTGGGAACAAGTGGACGCGTCTATGCAGTTTCGCGTTATTTCAATCAATAACTCCATATTCAAGGAAACGATATGAACAGTATTATCTGGTGGGTAGGCTTCATTGTTATACTTCTCGCTGTGTTAAGTTTCGTCGGGCTACGTTAAGGAAAACTGGCTTGGTGTACTTCGGCAACCTCGATCAATTCCGTTGCTTCAAAGATGCTGCCCAGGCAAACGACGCAGTGAAATAGCGCACGACAACTATCAGCGCCATAATGAATAACGAGATGGGCAGCAGAGTTACAAAATTAGCCCACTCTCCATGCTCGGGTTTAGATAATACCTGTCCTTATCTTTTTTTCATCAGGTTACGTCGCGCTAACCCGAGCTTTTCCAAATTTCCGTTGGTCATGGCATTTACCAAACGCAATTAACCGCGCGGCGAGAACAGCACCAATTCCGGAAGCGATGATTTTGACCTGACCGGTGCCTCGCTTTTCACCAAAAAGAAATATCATCAATGTACTGGCAGAATGGGTGAAGGCTGAAAACCCGGCTTATCGACATCAACCGACGAGCCTGATTTTGCCCTGCCCCATCTTTCGTCGCCAGGATCAACATTCGGCACGGCTTGGGTAGCAGCGACCGGAAGTCATCTTTTATGTCATTTTGAGGATTACACGACACCAATTGTTGCTCTGTGCGATATCGAACCTGCCGGTGAAGACACAATTTCCCTGCCGGGCGGCGTACATCTGCGCCCCCACTACGCAATCTCGCCAACCATCGGGTTCCTCAACAAATCGCGGCTCCCCATTTCTTTTTGCAAAATATCCATGGCCTGGTTATGGATCATATCCAATGCGTCATAACCGCGGTTGCGCAATGAGGCCGCCTTGAGCATCCCGCACGCCATCGATTTTCGGAGTTCACGCAAACCTGACTTTTCCCCGCAATAGGTGCGGATTATTTGTTCAGTGCCTCTTCGGCTGTGCATTCCCGTGCCAAAATTTG
>JBDTHR010000112.1:0-6843 GCA_039936855.1 Nitrosospira sp.
TCAGGTTCGCCAATTTCTCCGCCGTATTGCGCGTCATCCATAGCCAACCCCAGACAACAACCGCTACGACCGGCCACAGCATCATCTGAAAGCGCCATAAGCCCATCCAGATTTGTTCGAACTCCGGCTCCATCGAATCCATTCCATGCGAGTAAGCGTAAGTTCGCTGGAACCAGACCCAGAAAATGGCAATCCCCAGGACAGGCAAAAGACCTATCTTGTAGTACCTGGAGTCGTACCACTCCGACATATCATAGCTATCACGGCTCGCCTCGGCTTGCTGCGTTGCTAATTTTCCTGGTGTAGTTGCAGACATTAACAACTCCTATTTTGTAAGTTAATTAAGAATTTCCTAACCAAAAACGTGGGAGTCCAAATTAAAAACAAAAACTACCAGTTTTGCTTGGACTGCATAAATTTCAATACGGTTCCACGGTATTTTCCGCAGCGGCCAAAGTTTCCATTGTTGTCATCTTAACCATTACAAGCTCCTTCAAGCATGAATAATGTAATACATAAACTACCAGTCCAAGTTAGACAAATCTAACTTGATATAGTTCGCAGCGTGCTGCTTATAACGCGCAAATAATCCGCACTATCTGTAACACATTGCTCTTCAATAGATATTTACCCCTCTGCCTAGTCCTGTTTCAGGAAAATATGAATTGGTGTCATGCAATGGAACCTATCAGTCCTTGTTGGACTGAACCTCTGCAGTTTGGTTCCCCTTATTGCCTCATGGGTATTGAGTCACTGAGTCGCGCGCAAGGCGATCCGCACCGGACGCTAAAGCCATACTTTTGCTGTTACATTCATTAACTATGAAGCCAGCAACTGGCCTGCGCTGGCAGCCTGTGGGATTTGAAGAATCGAGGCGAAAAAGGATGGGGGAAAACAGGTTTTTGAGCAAGGTCAATAGTTACTCTATTGACCGAAAAGCGGCTAAATATGAAGCGGCCAAACGTTTATGCAGGCGCTTTCCTTTAAGTCCAACAGACTGCCAAGGATGCCGTGACAAAGATAATTTATCGAAATCCGGGAGAAGGCTCGACACCCGCAATACGCGAGTTTGGCTTATTGGCGATCGCTCGGTAAGTTGGTGAGAAAGAAACCTGCATGGCGCCACACATATAAGACAACACAAAGCTCGGTGCTTGGGGCTATACGTGTGGATGTGTTGGTTGCGGGGGCAGGATTTGAACCTACGACCTTCGGGTTATGAGCCCGACGAGCTGCCAGACTGCTCCACCCCGCGCCAGAGGGAGATGATTATATCAACCTGCCCATAATAAGGTCAAGTCCTATTGTTGCATAAACTTCGGCGGAGTACGATCACTGATTGGCCGGGATATTTGTGGGTCTTACGATAAGAAAAATATTTTTGTCTTTGAATGCCAAGACGTCGCCAATAGGTCATTAAAAGCCATAAAATCGTCCGAATATTACAGACGTTTGAACTTGCAGCAACCGTAACGCACTCTGGAGCGCTGCGCATCGGCGTTACGGGAAGAGACGCCTTTCTTGCGTCTGTAAATTTCCACCCACTGCAAGCCGATATCTTCCAAAATGAATTTTTACACGTGTCTTATGAGAGTTAGCGCACAGATGCTGGCGTAAAATAGCGGCAAAATTTGCGCGTTTAAGGCTGGATAATTTGCTATTGCTCAAACTCGCCATCAATCAGCCAGGTTACAAGATGGTCGGCCAATTAATTATTCAGGCGATATGATCACTGAAACCGACATTCATAATGCAAAAATCCTGATCGTTGACGATCAGGAATCAAATATCCATCTTCTGGAAAGCGTGTTGAACACCGCACACTACACTTCCATCAGTTCGACAATGGATCCTTATAAGGTTTATGAATTGCATCGGCAGAATCATTATGATCTCATTTTGCTTGATCTCAAAATGCCTGGCATGGATGGATTTCAGGTGCTGGAAGCCTTGAAGGTGATTGAAGCGGATGGATACCTCTCCGTACTGGTCATTACCGCTAACCCTGGCTGTAAACTTCGTGCCCTCCAATCCGGGGCAAAGGATTTCGTCAGCAAGCCGTTTGATATGGCCGAGGTGCTTGCGCGGGTTCACAATTTGCTGGAAGTGCGTTTGTTGCATCAGCGGTTGCGCAACTATGCTAAAACGCAGGAATTCATGGCACTGCATGACCCTTTGACTGGACTTTCAAACAGGCGGCTTCTGGTTGAAAGGGTCTCCCAGGCAATCATCCACGCAAAGAGATACGATAGCATTATGGCGGTTATATACCTGGATCTGGATGGCTTCAGGCAGATTAATAACACCTTGGGCCACGACGTCGGCGACATGCTTCTAAAATTGGTAGCGGCACGTTTGGTGGCGGCTGTGCGCCAGGAAGATACCGTAGCGCGACTTGGCGGGGATGAATTTGTGATCGCAATGCCGCGTGTTAGTAACGTCAACGGTGTAGCACTTGCGGCGGAAAAAATTATCAAAGTGTTGTCACAACCCTATAGTATCGAGGGGAATAACGTTTGGGTCACCGCAAGTGCAGGTATCGGTCTTTTTCCGTTCAATGGCAAGGATGTCTATACGCTTTTGAAAAACGCGGACGCGGCGCTGCTGGATGCCAAGCAGGCAAACAAAAATACCTATCGAATCTCGGAGCGCGCATATATGTGATGGTCAATTCCGTTTCGCGTAAACTCACTGTCTCAATTCGAGTTTGTCGATATATTCCGGTGATAGCATTATAAATTCGTCAGGAAAGAGTATGGCCGACTAATGATATGGAGCTCGCTGTGTTCGTCCCACTCCGATGTTTTTTCCCGCCGGGCGGGCGAATTAGCCCCACACTACCTGTTGGTGACGGCAGGTTCAATTATGGAGAAATAATTGCTTTTACCATTACCATCTAGGGAACGATGGAGTAACTTAGGCAAATTCGAAAATAATCGATTAATTGCCAGTAAATAGGAACGAAAAATGATTAGTAATACCGACATTCTTAACGCCAGGATCCTGATTGTCGATGATCAGGAAGCTAATGTCCGGCTGCTTGAGCAAATGCTGAGTGACGCACGTTATACCTGTATTGCCTCGACAATGAATCCACGGGAGGTGTCTGGGCTCTATCGTCAGAACCGCTACGATCTGATTCTCCTTGATCTGCAAATGCCGGGCATGGACGGTTTTCAGGTATTGGAAGCTCTGAAGCAAATTGAACCGAAGGGCTATTTGCCGGTACTCGTAATCACCGCCCAACCAGGCCATAAATTGCGGGCGCTTCAGGCCGGTGCGAAAGATTTTGTCAGCAAGCCATTCGATCTGGTCGAAGTCCAGACACGTATCCACAATATGCTGGAGGTACGCCTGCTGTATAAGCAACTCGAGGATTATAATAAAAAGCTGGAACAAACCGTCGCGGAGCGAACTGCGGAACTACGGGATAGCGAAGCGCGCTTCCGCCGGTTGACCGAACTGGCGTCTGACTGGTACTGGGAACAAGACGGGAAAGGCCAATTTACCAAGGTTTATGGACCCGTCCTTGACATGCTCGGAATCGGGGTTGACAAACTAATGGGGGATCATAGGGAAGATATCGGAACGCGCTGGAATGAATCCGAGTATGCAGCATTCAAGGCAAATATCACGGCACGACGGCCTTTTATCGATTTTGTCTACAGCCGCACTAAAGCCGATGGCTCCAAACAATATCTGATGGTTAGCGGAGAACCGATGTTCGACTCGTCCGGTCGCTTCACCGGTTATCGTGGAATAGGTAAGGATGTTACTGACAGTATGCGGCCAAAAAACAATTCATGACGTTCGGTCCGATCCCTGAGTAATTCCCCGGTTTACCAGTAGTAGATCGATTGGGTTAGCGCAATGTAACCAACCGCTATCAGGTCAAATTACGCGTCTAAAGCACCACTTCTGGTTTGTTCTACCTCCACCGAACTGTTCAAGGGTTCCCTAATAAGTCTACTGGGAGCGATTTCGCCTTCTGCGGTTATTTTCCCCAGCCCTAGAAAACGTTTAGCCTGATCGTATACGCGAATTTTTTGTCCCTCAGATAAGCGATCCTGCGTGAAATAGTCGCAAATCACTCGCCCTTGAAGCAAAGATGCCGCTGCCGCAGCGTCCAGTGTAGCGGCCGCCAGACTCTGCATGAGAATATCAGCCGGAAGCAGACAGCAGTCTCGCTGCTGCAACGACATAGTTTCAAGCGCATCCAGCGTATAAGCTTGCAATAAGTCAAAATCACCAACAATGCTTCGGCGCAAGCTGGTGAGATATGCTCCACCGCATCCCAGCGCCTTGCCTATATCTTCAGCCAGGGTACGAATATAAGTACCCGAACCACATTTGACCAGGATACGCAAACCATGGCCCTCGATGGCCTCGATATTCAAATCATGAATGATGGCTTCACGTGGTTGCCGTTCGATTTCCAACCCTTCCCTTGCGTAGGCATACATGGGTTTCCCTTGATGTTTCAGGGCACTATACATGGGCGGTATCTGCGTGATCGTGCCGGTAAACCTTTTCAGCACTGCCTCGATCTGTTGTGGCGCCAGCTTCGAATCGCCGGGCTCTGTTTCGCTTGCAACGGAGATTTCACCTTCGGCATCGCCGGTCGTACTGATATAGCCTAGCCTCAGTGTCGCTTTGTAGGTCTTGTCCGCGCCCAGCAATGCCGACGAGAACTTTGTAGCCTCCCCGAAGCAAATTGGCAACAGCCCGGTTGCCATCGGGTCAAGCGTGCCTGTATGACCGGCCTTACGCGCCGCAAAGATGCGTTTGACTATCTGCAGCGCTTGATTGGATGAAATTTGAGCAGGCTTGTCCAGCAGCAGGACGCCGCTGATGTGGCGCTTGACGCGTATGGGCTTAAGAACACGGTTCAATATCAATATAGAAGTGATCTAAACCTGATCAGGCACAGATCAGGTGTCATCCGGTTCGTTTGCCGGCCCGTCTTGCGCTACGGCTTCATCTATCAATTGCGATAAACGCATACCGCGCTCGACCGACTCGTCATAAATGAAATGGAGTTGCGGGATTACTCGGAGCTTCAATCGATGCATCAGGTGGTTGCGTAGAAATCCTGTTGCGTTTTCCAATCCTTTGCCGGTAAGGAAATTGTCGTTTTCGCTACGCAGTGTCGTGTAAAAAACTTTGGCGTGCGTGTAATCCTGACTCACCACGACACCAGTCAAAGTGATCATACCAATACGCGGATCGTTGAGGTCATTGCGAATCAGGTCGGCGAGTTCACGCTGAATCTGGTCGGCTATCCGCAGCGAGCGGGAATAATCTTTAGGCATGAGGATCCCATCCGTTGCGGCAGTTACAAGCTACGCGCAACTTCGACGATTTCGTATGCTTCCAGTTGATCCCCCACCTGGATATCATTAAAGTTTTTCAGTGATAAACCACATTCAAAACCCGCTCTCACCTCTTTCACGTCGTCCTTGAAACGCTTCAGCGAATCAAGCTCACCGGTGTGAATGAGCTCGCCATTGCGTATCAACCGGATTAGCGACCCGCGCTTGATGATGCCCTCCAGCACGAGGCACCCCGCCACCACACCCACTTTAGAGATGCGAAACACTTGGCGCATCTCAACCATCCCTGTAACGTTCTCCTTGCGATCGGGGGTCATCATGCCGGACAGTGCCGCCCTGATTTCGTCCACAGCCTCGTAAATAATACCGTAGTAACGCACGTCTACTCCGGTAGAACCGATGAGCTTACGCGCAACTGTATCCGCGCGGCTATTGAAGCCAATCACGACAGCTTTGGAAGCGAGTGCCAGATTAATGTCGGATTCGGTAATTGCCCCGACGCCGCTGTGGATAATATTAACTCTGACCTCATCGGTGGAAAGCCGGTGCAGCGCATGCGCCAAGGCTTCGTAAGAACCCTGTACATCGGCCTTGATGATGAGTGCGAGTACTTTTACCTCACCCTTCTGCTCAAACACGTTCTCCAGCTTGGCTGCCTGTTGCCTGGCAAGCTTTACGTCGCGGAACTTGCCTTGGCGGAAAAGTGCGATTTCCCGAGCTTTGCGCTCATCTGTCAGCACCACTACCGTTTCACCGGCAACCGGAACTTCTGACAAGCCTTGAATTTCAACCGGAATGGAAGGCCCGGCCTGTTCCACAGGTCGGCCATTTTCGTCAAGCATCGCACGTACTCGGCCAAATACGGCACCTGCCAGCAATATGTCACCACGCTTCAAAGTTCCCGACTGAACGAGTATTGTCGCCACCGGACCACGGCCTTTATCCAGGCGCGATTCGATGACGATACCCTTGGCGGGTCCGTCCGTCACGGCCCCAAGTTCCAGCACCTCGGCCTGGAGCAGCACGCTTTCAAGCAGTGAATCAATGCCTTGGCCGGATTTGGCAGACACCTCGACAAACATCGTATCGCCACCCCAGTCTTCCGGTACCACTTCCTGCGTTACCAGTTCCTGCCTGATGCGCTCCGGATTGGCGTCGGGTTTATCTACTTTCGTTATTCCCACCACGATTGGCACTTTGGCGGCTTTGGCATGATGTATCGCCTCAATTGTCTGAGGCATTACACCGTCATCCGCCGCCACAACCAATATAACCAGATCGGTAACTTTTGCGCCACGGGCGCGCATGGCCGTAAAGGCCTCATGACCGGGCGTATCCAGAAACGTGACCATGCCTCTTTCAGTTTCCACATGGTAGGCACCGATGTGCTGAGTAATGCCGCCAGCCTCTCCGCTGGCCACACGTG
This sequence comes from Nitrosospira sp., assembly GCA_039936855.1. Classification (GTDB taxonomy): domain Bacteria; phylum Pseudomonadota; class Gammaproteobacteria; order Burkholderiales; family Nitrosomonadaceae; genus Nitrosospira. Next base: position 6,760 of record JBDTHR010000112.1, read on the forward strand.
TACGGCGTATGTAATCAAGAAGCGAAGTCTTGCCATGATCGACGTGCCCCATGACGGTGACAACCGGCGCGCGTGGCTCTATTT
>JBDTHR010000113.1:0-3495 GCA_039936855.1 Nitrosospira sp.
TGCTCGCCGCATTTTTAGCGCTAGGTCTTATTGGAGTCTTGCTAGTCGGCTTCGCCGCGCTGGTTACCATTCCCACATTGCCCTCGCTTGAAGCGCTGACTGATTACCGTCCGAAAATCCCTTTACGAGTGTACAGCGCTGAAGGTCTTCTGATCGGGGAGTTCGGCGAAGAGCGCCGCAAGGTGGTCAAGATCAGCTCGGTCCCGGAACAGCTGAAACAAGCGATTCTGGCCGCTGAGGACGACCGCTTCTATCAGCATGGCGGAGTGGATTATCCCGGCATATTGCGGGCGGCCTATTCGAATTTCACTTCCGGAGGTGCCCGGCAAGGCGCCAGCACCATTACGATGCAAGTCGCACGCAATTTTTTCCTGACCAAGGAGAAAACACTTACCCGGAAATTCAGCGAAGCTTTGCTGGCTTTCAAAATTGAGCACAGCCTGAGCAAAGACGAAATTCTTGAACTTTACTTCAACCAGATATATCTCGGGCAGCGCGCTTATGGCTTTGCTGCCGCGTCACAGGTCTATTTCGGCAAAAACCTGGACAAAATAAATCTCGCAGAAGCCGCAATGCTCGCGGGATTGCCCAAGGCGCCTTCACGCTTCAACCCGGTAGTTAATCTCAAGCGCGCGAAGACGCGGCAGCTTTATGTCCTTCGGCGCATGCACGAACTTGGTTATATTTCCAATCCAGAGTTCAAGGAAGCGGAAAAACATCCGTTGCAGGTCAAACGCGAATCGCAGGAATTCGCAATGCACGCCGGTTTCGTGGCGGAAATGGCACGCCAGGCGGTATATGAAACCCATCATGAAGATACCTACACCAAAGGTTTCAAAGTCTATACCACGATACGGAAACTGGATCAGGACGCAGCTTACAAGGCGGTGCGTCAGGCTGTGATGGATTATGACAGCCGGCATGGTTATCGCGGTCCCGAAGCCTTTATCGATCTGGCACAAGCTGGCCAGGATCGCGAAGATATCCTGGAAGATGCGTTACAAGAAGTGGCCGACAGCGACGATATTCTGGCTGCCGTGGTGCTGGCTGCAAGCCCAAAATTGGTCAAGGCGTACCGAAGAGGCGGTGAAATCATCGAAATTACCGGTGATGGCCTCAAATTTGCCCAGAAATCCCTTTCCAGCAACAGCAAGACGGGTTCTGGCCGGCAATATATTCGTCCGGGCTCGCTCATCCGGATACGGAAGAACGAAAAAGGCGTGTGGCATATCCTGCAACTTCCTCAGGTCGAAGCCTCGCTAGTCGCAATAAACTCGCATGACGGAGCAATTCGCGCCATTGTTGGCGGGTTCGACTTCAACCGGAGTCAGTTCAACCATGTTATACAAGCATGGCGCCAACCAGGCTCCAGTTTTAAACCATTTATTTACTCTGCATCCCTCGAAAAGGGTTTTACGCCAGCCACCGTCGTCAACGATGCCCCACTTTCCTTTACCGCCGAGGAAACGGGAAGCGAACAGTGGGACCCCCGAAATTTCGATAACGCCTATGGGGGGCCGTTACGCATGCGCGAAGCGCTCGCCAAATCCAAGAATCTGGTTTCCATTCGTATTCTTCAGGCTATTGATGTTCAATACGCGCAGGATTATGTGGCTCGCTTCGGTTTCGACCCCAAGCTGCACCCCGCTTACCTGCCAATGGCGTTGGGTGCCGGGTCAGTCACCCCGATACAAATGGCGGCGGGTTACGCCGCATTCGCCAATGGAGGCTTTCTCGTAATACCCTATTTCATTCAGCGAATCGAGGATGAAAAAGGAAACATACTGGAGCAGCCAAAGCCCGCCCTCGCGGGAGAAAGCGCCAAGCAGATCATAGATCCACGCAACGCCTTTCTTATGACCAGCATGATGCGGGATGTGGTGCAGCGGGGAACTGCGACCCGAGCAAAACAGCTAGGGCGCACCGATTTGGCCGGTAAAACCGGCACTACCAGCAATTATGTCGATGCATGGTTTTGTGGCTACCAGGCCGACCTGGTTGCTATCGCCTGGGTCGGCTTTGATAACCCGAAATCACTGGGAAGTAATGAAACGGGTGGTCGGGCTGCCTTGCCGATGTGGATGAGTTATATGGGCAAGGCATTGAAAGGCGTCCCGACGGCGGAATATGCGCCGCCCCCCGGCATTACCACAGCAAAAATCAACCCTGAAACCGGCTTAAGGGACGCCCACGGCACCATGACTGAATATTTCCTGGAAGAGCAACTGCCGCCCGAAGCGGACAACAACATGGACGAGACTATAAAATCGGTGGAGGACGTGATCAGGGAGTTTTTATCACCGTGAAATGATGGGGTCCATCCCTTACCCAACGCAAGAAACACCAGGTAGGTCGGGCTCCGCCTGGCCTACCCCGATGCTGCTCAGGCGCTCCTCAACCACTCTGCCACATCAAGGGCGTAATAAGTCAGGATGCCGTCAGCGCCCGCACGCTTGAAAGCCAATAATGATTCAAGGACACAGGTTCTTTCGTCAAGCCAGCCGTTTTGCGCAGCAGCCTTGAGCATGGCATATTCACCGCTTACCTGGTAGACAAAGGTGGGAACGCCAAACCGCTCTTTTACGCGACGAACGATATCCAGATAAGGCAAACCCGGCTTTATCATCACCATATCGGCGCCTTCTTCCAGATCCAGACCTACTTCCCACAGCGCCTCGTCCGAATTGGCTGGATCCATCTGATACGTATGTTTGTTACCAGCGCCCAGATTGGCGGCGGAGCCCACCGCATCGCGAAAAGGGCCGTAAAAAGCGGAAGCATATTTCGCGGAATAAGCAAGAATACGGGTATGAGTGCACTTCTGACCTTCAAGCGCCTCACGGATCGCTGCAATCCTTCCATCCATCATGTCAGAGGGCGCCACTACATCCGCACCGGCCTGGGCATGCATCAGCGCCTGTTGTGTCAGCACGGCGACGGTTTCATCGTTGATCACATAGCCTTGGGCATCGATCAACCCATCCTGGCCATGGCTGGTATAGGGGTCGAGTGCAACATCGGTAATAACGCCAAGCTCCGGAAATTGCTTCTTCAACTCGCTCACTACCCGTGGCACGAGGCCAGCGGGATTGAAGGCTTCCGAGGCGGTGAGATTCTTGAGGCCGGGCTCAATAACCGGAAATATTGCGATAGCCGGTATGCCAAGCCGCAGGCATTTTTCTGCTCGATGCATCAGCACATCCAGACTTTGCCGCACAACACCCGGCATCGACGATACGGTCTCCTCCCGATTCTCTCCGTCCAGTACGAAGACGGGGTAAATCAGGTCGTCGGGATGCAGACGATTCTCCCGCATCAGGCGACGCGAGAATTCATCGCGACGCATGCGCCGCATCCTCTTCTGTGGGAACTGGTTTAAAACTGGCATGGTCTACCTAAAAAAAAGAAAATTGATAAAAAATGAAAAACCGGGAACTTGTATTCGAATTCTGCATCTTACTTGCAGACGTTGCTTAATTGTCTCCCGCTTTTCCT
>JBDTHR010000114.1:0-4057 GCA_039936855.1 Nitrosospira sp.
TAGCTATCGCCGACGATGAAATTTCCCACAGCGCATTGGAAGAGGCCCAGTATATTGCAGCTACCGATGGAGCCGTACTATGCATCGTCCATACCGTGACGAAAGGCATGAAAGGGATCGACGAGGAGGGGACTGATAACCAAAAAGCTGGAGCGGCGTTGCTGGAAATTGCGAAAGCTACGGCCACTACCAGTGCAACGCCTATAGTGGAGACCCGCTTATTGGAAGCGGAAGACAGGTACGGTCGGACTGCGATCTCGGAAGCCATCGCAGCTGCCGTCACGGAATGGGGCGCTGATCTGGTCGTTGTGGGTACGGAAGGCCGAAGGGGTCTGGAGCGTCTTGTCACCGGTTCTGTGGCAGAACAATTGGTAAAAACCGTTGAAATTTCAATTTTGTTAGTCCGTGCCCATTAAGGCCATTCCAAAAAGGCAGAAAATTTTTTTATCCTAAGTGTGAAAAATTTGTGGAGAATACATAAAATAGTTGTGAATTTGTGAAGAATGTGTATACTTTGTGTCAAGTATTTGTGAAGTAGTTAAATACCCTAAGTCCGCTTAAAAATATCTTTATCAGCGGTTTGTGAGGGGAGAAATGTCAGGGAAGTGCGATTTGGTGGTCGACTTCTTTATAAGATGGACGAAGCAAGTGTTCATCTTGGTGTAAAAGATCGGCATGAAAGCGTAATTCTTACCCTGGTTGTCACACAGTCAGTAACACATTGTCATTGAGTGACGAGTTACACATGCAGAACTTGGGCGTTTTACTTTTAACCAGCTATCCACTTTATAGGCATCCATCATGCTAACTTCCGCTAACACATTCTTTTATTTCGCATTCGGTGCGAACATGTTTTCTCGCAGGATAAACGCCTCGAATATCGCGCCATCAGCAGTAGCGGTAGACGCTGGTTTCATTGAAGGACACAGGTTTACCTTCGGAAAGGTCAGCCGTGACGGTTCCGGGAAAAGCAATATCGAAGCAACCGGTAATCAGAGGAATCGGGTTTATGGCGTTCTCTATAAGATAAACGTAAAGGATCGAGAAAGCCTGAATCAGGCAGAAGGCCTTGGAACAGGTTACAGCCAAATGAATGTTCCGGTCGTTACGTCAACCGGTACACAAACCGCCGTAACTTTTGCCGCAAGCTATAAAGAGGCGGTTCTCCGTCCTTATCACTGGCATAAGGCGATGGTCATCCTGGGCGCCATCGAGCATGGTCTGCCAAGCGAATACATCGAATGGCTGCGAATATTTGAAGCGCAAGGCGACGCAAACGTGGAGCGCTGCGCAGAAAGAGAAGCGTTGCTCTACGGGGATCTGCCTCTAGTGCAATTCGAAGTTGATAGGGATACGCGCCAGGCGGCAGTCATCGGGGCATAAGGCAAAGGTTGATTTCACATTCGTGAATGTTATTTGCGGGGGTACTTGTTCAAGTACCCCCGTTGTTTATTGGCGAAACGGCTGGCCTTATTATTTAGACTAATATGGCGTCGTCAGGATCGCATCGTGTTCCAATTATCGGCTGTAGCTATATGGCGCGAGTTATTTAGCCAACTTTTGATAAAAAGCAAAACGCCGGGGGCTGATATTGCCTTCCTGAACAGCCTGTACAAGCGCACAGCCAGGTTCATTCGCGTGGCGGCAGTTATTGAACCTGCATGACCCCATGTACTGGCGAAATTCTATAAATCCCCACGCCAGCGCCTCCCTGTCAATATGATGAAGCCCAAATTCCTGCATGCCGGGAGAATCGATTATCCGGGTATTGTCGTCGAGGTAATAGAGCCGCGCATGGGTAGTGGTATGTCGTCCGGTATCGAGCGCGACGGAGATACCGGATGTGGCGCGCTCCGCCGCCGGGATAAGCGCATTGATAAGAGTAGATTTACCCATTCCGGACTGGCCCACCAGGACGCTGAGGTGACCGTGCAGATGGGGTAATAGCGGTTCGATATCTGTCTTTGCGCTGAGTTGCAGCAACGAATAGCCGAGTTCCCGATAGAGAGAAAGGATATTGGAAGCAGCGTTTGTGGGATGAATCAGGTCCGCCTTGTTAAGTACGATCAGTACCTTTATACGCTGGTTCTCAGCGGCGGCGATACAGCGATTGATCAGTTCTTCACTAAAACTCGGCACCGCAGCGACTACGATAATAACCTGCGTAACATTGGCGGCGATGAGTTTTTCGCGGAAAGCATCGCTACGATACAATAGCGCGCTACGGGGCATTATGTTTTCAATGACGCCTTGCCCTGATTCAGTCGGCTGGATTTCCACCACATCGCCGCATGCTACGCCACCTTTTTTTCCACGCGTTACACACGACAGCGCTGCTCCGCTTGCGGTCTTGACGAGAAAGGATCTGCCGAATGCAGCGACTATCTGTCCGGTAATCGGCGACGCGGTTGGTTCCCGGATTGTTCTCAAATGTTGAGCAGGGTATCGATTTTCGCTGCGCAAATGAAATCGTTCTCGGATAACCCATTGATTGCGTGGGTGGTATACTCGACCTTACATCTATTGTAACTAACCATGATGTCGGGGTGATGATCTTCGCGATGGGAAATCCACGCAATGGCATTAACAAAAGCCATGGTCTGATAGTAGTTCTTGAAATTATAGCTTTTTCTAATTATCTTATCGAAAAACTCCCACCCCTCGAGTTGTTGCATCAGCAGCGTTATTTCATTTGGAGAGAGCGGAGGCATGTTGCCCTCGCAGGGTTTGCATTGCTTGCTGGTGAGATCGTTGGCAGTCACGTTCATTGTTACTCCTGCTGGTCAGTATGAAAAATAGCTGATACTCCACAAGTTCAATTATGCGCCAGGTTTTGCAGACGCGCTATTCTCATCGCGGCGGGCGGATGGGAATCATAAAATGCCGAATGCAGGGGATCCGGGGTCAGTGTCGCGGCGTTATCCTGATAGAGTTTTATCAGTGCGCGTATGAGATCCGTGGCGGAGGCATTGCCTGCAGCATATTCGTCAGCCTCGAACTCATGTTTGCGCGAATATAGGCTTGCCAACGGTTGGAACAGAAAAGTGAACGTGGGCATTACTAAAAAAAACAGCAGCAGCGCCATGGCAGAGGATGATGCGTGTGAAACGGACACGCCCAATCCCGCGTAAAACCAGTCCTGCTGCATCAAGTAACCCAGCGCCCATAAAAATATAAGGCTCATGGCAAACGTCCACACGATACGTTTAATGACGTGGCGTCGTTTGAAATGCCCCAATTCATGCGCTAGCACCGCCTCGATCTCGGGCGTATCCAGACGGGAAAGCAACGTATCGAAAAAAACAATCCGCTTCGTCTTGCCGAAGCCGGTAAAATAAGCATTTCCGTGGTTGCTGCGCCGCGAACCATCCATTACGAAAAGGCCGCTGGATTTAAAGCCGCATCGACGCATCAATTGTTCGATACGTGCCTTGAGCGGAGCATCCTCAAGCGGCGTAAACTTATTGAAAAGCGGCGCGATCCAGGTCGGAAAGATGGCGAGAAGCACCACATTGAAACCCATCCATGCAAGCCAGGCATAAAACCACCAACTCGGCCCCGTTTTCTGCATCAACCATAAAATACCGAGTAGCAGCGGAAAGCCCAGCAGTCCTCCCAGTAGCGCGCGCTTGACCAGGTCGAGGAAAAACATGCGCGGACTCATCTTGTTGAAGCCGAATTTTTGTTCGATAACAAAAGTTCGATAATAACTTACCGGAATTTCCGCTACACTCATCAGTAGCACTGCGCTAGCAATGAGTGCCATACCGTGTATCAACGGGTCACTAAACCAGTTTGACCAAAAATCCGCCAAGGCATTTAATCCGCCGCCCAGGGTAAGTATCAGCAAGAGCAACATATCGAGCGTTATGCTGATGTATCCCAACCGCGTTTTGGCACAGGTGTAGTCAGCCGCTTTTTGGTGTGACTCCAATGTGATTCGCGAAGAGAAATCGTCAGGCACATGATCGCGATGGGCAAAAACATGCTGGATGTGCCGTGTTGCCAGCCATATCCGCGCTAAAAAACTGAGTGTCAGAGCGGCAAGAAAGAGGAT
>JBDTHR010000115.1:0-11149 GCA_039936855.1 Nitrosospira sp.
AGCCCAACCGGCACGGGTTCTTACAGCATTTCGGTGAGGAACTGATCCCGGCACAGCGCTGCATTGCAACTCCCTGGAATGAAATGGCGCTCCCAGGTATCGTACGGGAAACCCCGCCGCGAGGATCATGAATCGCTGATGGTATTTTTTCAATCATAAGAATGCGGCATATGTCATATGTATACAAGATCGTGGATTCACCCGTTGGCAAATTAAAGCTTGTCTCAAGCGGGTCAAAGCTCTCCGCAATCTTGTGGGAACACGATAAGCCAGATCGGGTACGGCTTGGCCCGATGTGCGAAGTGAAGGATAGTCCGATTCTGGCAGAGACGGAACGGCAACTGAACGAGTATTTCGCAGGGGAAAGAAGCTGTTTTGAGCTTGAGCTCGACTTCGTCGGGACCGAATTTCAAAGAAAGGTTTGGGGGGCGCTGCTGACTATTCCTTTTGGAGAAACTCGCAGTTACCGCGACATCGCGATACAAATTGGCAACGCAAAGGCAGTTCGAGCAGTGGGTGCTGCAAGTGGAAAAAACCCGATCTCGATTATTGCTCCCTGCCATCGCGTAATAGGTACATCTGGCGATCTCACGGGATTTGCCGGAGGACTCGGAACAAAAAAGCTGCTGCTTACTTTGGAAAGGGGTGATACGTTGCAAACCGTAGTTTGAATGTGTTGCCCCGCTACACCGCGAGTTGGGGAAATTTTCCGTTAGCGCACATTTAGGCCAGTCAGGTAGGTGAGCAGAGCAATTCTTGGTCCATCGAGTCTCTCCCCCATGAATTTCCGTGTGCTGGTCATCGTGAATGGCGTCCCATCGCCATATGCGAACACGGAGGAGGCGTCATGCGCAAGAGCCCTCGCTGCCGGAATGCTTGGCCGATACCCCGTCAATAGAAGTGAATACGATCTCCTGCGCTTTCCGCCTATCCTTGCAGGTTCCCTGATGCGGTTGCAATCAGGGCTCGTAAAGAAAGGAAACCAGTTCATCCATGTTTGCAGGCTTTACAAAATGCCGGTCAAATCCCGCTTCCTTTGATTTTTGCTGATCATCGAGTGCTCCGTAACCGGTCAGGGCGATCAGCTTCAGTCCCGCAAGGGTTGGCTCGCATCGCAACTCGCGTGCAATATGATATCCATCTATTTTGGGCAACCCGATATCGGATATGACTGCATCTGGAATGTTTTGCTTGGCCAGATCGATGGCGGCCAGCGCATCCGGGGCCTCAAATACTTCATGTCCCATTGTAGAGAGCAGCATGGCCATAATTTCGCGGGAATCCTGATTGTCATCGACTACGAGTATGCGCAGGCTTTCACCGGATTTTTTTGAAAGAGAGGGCAAAACAGTCTTCTCAGGCTGATCATTTGCGGCGGTAGATAGAGGCACTTCAATTGAAAAAATGCTGCCTTGTCCCGTTCCGGCACTCTGGACGCCAATCTTTCCTTCATGGAGTTCGATCAATTTTTTTGTGAGTGAAAGACCGATACCCAAGCCATCCTGCACCTGATCGGCTGCTACTTCGCCCTGTGTGAACAAATCAAACACTTGAGATAACGTGGACGCACTGATGCCGATTCCGTTGTCCTTAATCGATATTTTCGCGACGTCACCCCGCGATTCAGCCTTTAGGCTAATCCTGCCGCCTACCGGAGTGAATTTCGCCGCGTTATGCAAAAGATTGCCGATACACTGACCCAGCCTCACGGTATCGACGTCCACCCAGATCTCTTCTTCGGGCATAACAAGATCGAAGGTATGTGTGCGCTCTTCGAGGAACGGCGTGGCTGCTTCCACCGCGGCCTGAATAACGGTACGCAGCTCAACCCTGCTTTTTTTAAGGATAATTTTGCCTTGCGAGATACGCGCCACATCGAGCAAATCATCCACCAGATGTGCTAGGTGATCAACCTGGCGAATAATCACGTCCCGAGCCTTCTTCTGAAACTCCCCGGGGCTATCGTCCATCTGCTGCATGATGGCAACGGCATTCCGGATGGGTGCCAGGGGATTGCGAAGTTCATGCGCCAGCGTCGCCAGAAATGTGTTTTTATTCTTGTCGGCTTCCCGCAACGCATGCTCCGCGTTTTTTTCAATTGAGATATCGTGGGTGATGCGAACTATCCTGTAAATTTCATGGCTGGAATTTTTTACCGCATAAGCTCTGTCACGGACCCACGTGAACGAGCCACTCGGCTGCAAGATTCGGAATTCCTCGTCATATTTATGGTGTTGAGGAATAGCCAGGAAACTTTTTTCAACGCGCTGGCGGTCTTCCTCATGGACTCCATCCAGCCAGTCGTCAGGATGGCTCCGCAGATTCTGCATGCTTCGCTGCCAGATCTGTTCGTAAGCGGGGCTGATGTAAAGTACCTGGTTCAAACTGGATAACACCCAGAAAACATCGTCAATGTTTTCCGCTAATTCCCTGAAGCGTTCTTCGCTGTTTCGCAACTCTACCTGTGTGCTGCGCAGGCGCAATAACGCCCTGACGTTTGCCACCAATTCATCCGCTTCGATGGGAGCCACCAGATAATTATCGGCCCCACCTTCCAATCCTCTAATTTTGTCTTCCCGCTCCGTGAGCGCTGCCGAAGTTTGCAATACCAGTACAGCGGCGCAGGAAGGTTCCTCCTTGATGCGACGACATACTTCGATGCCGTTGATGTCCGGTAATTTGACATCCAGCAAAACAAGGTCGGGTCGGTTTTTCTTTACAAACGCGATGGCGTCGGTTCCATTTTCAACTTCAACCACCTGAAATCCGGCATTTTGCAAAATTCTTGTTTTTGCATACCGCGCACCTTCATTATCGTCAACATTCAGGATTAAATTTTCGGGAGGAAACATTTTGCGCCACTATTGATTAATTAAAATTCAGGGTCCTTCGGAAGTTGCCTGCAGTCTGCTCAAACCGGCCAACGGCCAACCTGCTTTCCCCGCGTGGTCAATCACCCGTTTGTAAATTTCTCGCTTTGGGTGTAATTCGGTCCATGTGGTGCATAGGGATATAGAGAAAAAAAATGGAGCCGATTCCAGGCGTGCTGTTTACGCTCACTGATCCATTCAAGAGCTTCGCAAGTTTCTGGCAAAGGGGTAATCCCAAACCGGTACCTTTATGCATTCTCTGTTGTGGATTTTCTATCTGACTGAATTCCTCGAATATCAGTTGCAGATTTTCGGGAGCAATTCCGACTCCGGTATCCGCAACGGAGAATCGTAACATGCCGTTGTCCGTGAGGGGAGCAACAGAAATTCGTACTTGACCAAACTGGGTGAATTTAATGGCATTAATGATAAGGTTACGTAAAATCTGCGCGACTTTGCCTTCATCCGAATACATCGTACAGGTTTCTTCAGGATCATCAAAGACCAGTTCGACGGAAGGATTGGTGGCGAGTGGGCGCAACACGCCTTTGAGCGTGCTAAAGAGTTTTTCGATAAAAAAAGTGGAGTTGATGACTTCCACTTTTCCGGCTTCGATTTTTGCGAGATCCAGGAGATTGTTCACCAGTTCGGATAAATCGCTGGCAGCCCGCTCTATGAATCTCACCTGCTTTTCCTGTTCAGGCGTCAGTTCGCCATCCATCCTGTCGAGCAGCAGTTGCGACAGGGCTCTAATGGAGCTTAGCGGCGTGCGTAGCTCATGGCTTGTGTTGGAAAGAAACCGGGATTTCATTTCATCCGCGTGTTTTATGCGTTTTGCCTTCTCCTCGATTTCCGCGTAAAGCGCTACCACTCCCCGATTGGTATCTTCAAGTTCCTTCGTAAGCGACAGCAAGTCTTCCTGTCTTTCCCTCAATTCGGCGAGCGTCGTTGATAACTCCTGATTCTGCTGCTCCACTTCGGAAAAAGTGCTGGGGATGGGGCTTGCCGCGAGTTGGGCGCTGATATGGTTCAGTTGCGCGGTCGTAATTTCAGGTTGAGGCAGTGATTTTTGCACTGTAATGCTTGTGCCGTCATCCCTGCGGAATTCAACCACGCAATCATTCATGAGGCGGCGTGCGGTATTGACTGCACTTTCCAAATCATGATTCGGGAAAAATTCGTCATGCAAGCGCATGTTGGCATCACGCAACTCACCCCCGCTTTCGCTAATTCTTATCACCAGACATGGGGTATCGCCTGTTTTGTCATATTCAAATACAGCCCGGCCTCCGGAAGTGTGGCTAAAAGCATAGCGGGTAATTTCGGATACCGCGGTTGCGATGCGCACCTGATCCTGCAGCCCGAATCCCAGCAAACTGGAAATCTGCCGTGCCCGCTGCCGTATCATCACGACATCCTGGGCGCTGTCAATGCCGACGCTGAGTATACGAAAATTCATTTTTCACGAATGCGAGCGATAGCGTGCGGCAAGTATGGAGGCGTCGTCACGTCCACGCACAAAATCCCGGTAAATAATCCCCGCTATCAACGCTGGATGACAAAGATATAGTCCCGGGTAGGAGGCGAGATCCCACTGGGTGCTGATCCCGTCGGAGTGCATGACAAATAGCGATCCGGGCAAGCATGGAATGGAAAACTGCTGAACTTTACGCATATTGTGCCCCACAATGCCATTGTGGGAAACGAACTGTTTTCTGGACAGCCCGTCAATCACGCAAGCGCTGATGTTTCCGATACCCACGAAGTTGATCTGTGCACTTTTGAAGTGCAGTTCAGCTACTGCAACCGCTGCGCCTCTGGTGCCATGTAAAGAACTATGCAACATATCCATTAGTGCAAGCGGTTGCACGCCAGGCCGTTTGACCAGCAACTGCGCAGCCGCAGTGGAAGCCTGTGCCGCGTTCGTACCATGTCCCAATCCATCAGCGAGCAGGAATTTAATGTCTTCCTCATTTGAAACAACCGCCCATCCGTCGCCGCAAACCTCTTCATGAGGCATGGGAACCGCTATCGTGCCTATCTCGATGGCGGTCGTGGAACGTTTGAGCACACTTGACCAGAGACACATATAGAATGCCGATCCCTTGCCGGTAGCGGAATATGCGTCAAAATTGTCGGAGAGCCGACGCAGGGCGCCAAGTCCGGTGCCTGCCGTGCCGACAGTTGTCACTCCGTCATAAAGGCTATGCGCGAGATTGGAAATACCCGGTCCTTTGTCCAGCGCCAGAATTTCAATTCCATTTACCTCGCCGCTGTATACACATGTTAGGAAAAGCTGCCCCTCACCGGCATGTTTCAATATATTGGTTGCGGCTTCAGTGATGACGAGTGACAGCCTGCCGGATACCGTTTCCGTGAACCCCAGGGATTGCGATAAATTCTGGCCATATCGGCGGGCCGCGGAAATATCACTCGCATGGCAAATCGGGAATATTGTCTGGTTTGCCTTCAGGTTGGTCATTTCTGCCACTTGACGATTTTAACGAGCGTGCCTTTTCCAGGTTCGCTTTCAATAGCAAATTCGTCCACAAGCCGCTTCGCGCCGCCAAGCCCGAGCCCCAGTCCCATGCCGCTCGTGAAGCCATCTGTCAACGCCTGAGCAATATCCGCGATTCCAGGGCCTTTATCCTCAAAGACCAGGCAGAGACCCTGCCGCCCGTCGTTCGAGAGAAGCGAAAAGCTTACATTGCCTCCGCCGCCATATTTCAGAGTGTTGCGCGCAAGCTCGCTGGCAGCGGTTACAAACTTGGTCTGATCCACCAATGTCAATTTTATTAAAATCGACTGCTCTCTTACCAGCTTGCGCAATGCCACAACATGTTCATCCTTTTGGAGCGGAAGCGTCATGAATTCGGACGCGCCGGAATGAGCCGACACCGAATTTATCCCGGATAAACCAGACGAAGGAGCGCCTGATCCAAAAAGTAGATCAGCCATCAAGGTACACGCTTGCCGAGCAGGGCAATTCCCTTTTCAATATTCAGCGCAGTTTTGACACCGGTCAAAGTCAGGCCCAGCTCTACAAGCGTGATTGCTACAGCGGGCTGCATCCCCACCACCACCGTGGACGCATCGAGCACGCGAGCCATGGCTGCCGTATTGTTGATCATGCGGCCAATAAACGAGTCAACCACGTCGAGCGCTGAAATATCAATCAATACTCCTTTTGCCTGTTCCTTGACGATGCGTTCAGTCAGGTCATCCTGCAAAGTCATCGCCAGTCGATCATGCATATCAACTTGAATGGTAACGAGCAGCAGTTTTCCCATTCGAAGAATCGGTATCCGGTCCATGGCAATCAGTCCTGTTGCTGATTCGTGATCGAGGAGCCGGTGCGCTCAAGCGCTATGACAAAAGCGTCGGCCAGTGTCGCCTTGGTAATCACATCCTCAAGATTTACCCCAAGATGGACAATCGTTTGCGCTATCTGGGGGCGAATGCCGCTTATGATGCAATCTGCTCCCATCAAACGTGCGGCAGCGATCGTTTTGAGTAAATGCTGGGCAACAAGGGTATCGACCGTGGGTACCCCGGTGATATCAATGATTGCAATTGCGGCACCTGTATCGACTATTTTTTGCAGCAGGCTCTCCATCACGATCTGCGTGCGCTCGCTATCCAGCGTCCCGATCAAAGGCAGGGCGAGGATGTTTTTCCAGAGTTTAACGACGGGTGTCGACAATTCCAGCAGTTCCTGCTGCTGACGCATGATGATCTGGTCACGACTCTTCTGAAAAACTTCGATAGTGAATAGCCCCAGTTTGTCGAGCAGCGCGCTTAGAGTCCAGATATTTGTTACCAAAAGTGCCGCATCCTGCGCAAAGTGCGTTTGGAGTTTAGAAAAGAGCGATTGCTTCAACGAGAAAATAAAGAGAGCCGTTTCGCTAGGGGTATAGCCCTGTTTTGCCCGCGCCTGTGAAATCTCTGTCAACAAATTACGGACTTCATCCCAGGCGTGTCCATAGATATCCGCTGTCTGATTGTTAAAGGTTGCGTTAGCCAATGACTTGAGAAACATTGCGCACTGCTTACGTAGATATTCGTCGCTGAAAGTGTCGATTCGGGTCGACTGTTCCTTAAGGTTTTGAAGCCAGTCCTCCAGAATTTCGGTTTGATATTTATTGATGACCATATTGATGTCGGATGCGTTATCACTTTTATTCATATTCCCTTCTCTGATCTTGAATTGACGGGGTATTGCTTCCAGTTCCATGGATATTTCAGCATTTCCCGTTAAAAATAAATATTCATTAAAACAGGTCCTGCGCCTGATCGGTTTTCAAGCTGCATGGCTATAGTAGCCCAAGAACAAGAAAAAAATAATCTGATTGATCTCAATGGGGCGGATTGCGCGGGAGCACGCACAGAATGGGTGAATCGGGGTGATAGCGGTTGTGTACGTGCGAACCTGACAGTGCTTTGCTTTACTTGCAGTAAGGCAAAGGCACTCATGTCAGCCCGCAATTCCCAGAAAGTGGATATTTGGCGTTTTCCATTAGAACGGATCGGGAAGGGTCGCGCGTCATTGATTAGAGCGAAATGTTCGTGCCGAAAGCTTACAGGGGTGGAATACAGCCGCGGGTTCCACGAAGTACCAATGGTAAATGTTCGGACCTGCCGGAATCCTTGTATAAAGTACTTCGATATCCGGCCGGTTTGCGCGGATGCCATAGCCTTGCTTGCCTGATTATCCAGCAGTGTTACACAACCTTTAAAGAATGTGCCAGCACCACCGTTATCAGGTTATTGCTACTACTCAAGTCATATTATGGAAACCTTCATGCAGGGCGCTCACGATTACTGGCTGGTCGCGCTATCGCTCGTCGTCGCCACGCTTGCCTCTTATACCGCGCTCGATCTGTCGGGCCACATTTCCGTATTGACGCGACCCAGGCTTCGCCACGCATGGCTTGCGGGCGGCGCAACGGCGATGGGTATCGGTATCTGGTCGATGCATTTCATCGGAATGCTTGCCTTCTCGCTGCCGACTCCGCTCGGCTACGATTTTGCCACTACCGGGGGTTCGCTGGGGATCGCCATACTGCTCTCCTATTCTGTACTGTATGTCGTCACGCAAACGAAACTGACACTTTCGCGCTTCATCTCAGGTGGCACCCTGATGGGGCTTGGCATCTCCAGCATGCATTACACCGGCATGGCCGCCATGCAGATGCACCCTGCCATTCACTATGATCCGGTGCTGTTCGTCGCTTCGATTGCCATCGCCATCGCCGCGGCCATTGCCGCACTGTGGATTGCGTATGCGCTCAGTGACGCGGATCAGACCTACTTGGTCGTCAAACGCGTCGGCGCAGCCTTTTTGATGGGTCTCGCGATTACCGGGATGCACTATACAGGCATGGCTGCCGCTCATTTCCCGGTTGGCTCGATGAGCGATGCAGCGAACGGTATTGATTCGCAGTGGCTTGCCACCACCATCATTTTACTCACGTTTGCGATTCTGATCGTGACGCTCATATTATCCCGCTACGATGCGAGGACGAATTTCCTTGTCGGCTCGGTATCTCAGCTTAACGGCCAGATCGTCCGCCTGGCGACATTCGATACGCTGACGGACCTGCCGAATCGCTGGACGCTTATGGAGCAGATGGAACGCGCGATCCAGGCATGCAGGCACCACCAGAACATGTTTGCCATCCTGTTCATGGATCTCGACGGATTCAAGATCATCAACGACTCGCTGGGACACTCAGCCGGCGATGAAATACTGAAGGCATTTGCGCAGAGATTGCAGCGTTGCGTGCGAGGTGGCGACACGGTCGCCCGGCTGGGCGGTGACGAATTCGTGGTATTGCTCGAAAACCTTGCGTCTCCGGACGACGCCGCAGAAATGGCGGAAAGCATGCTCATCCGCATGCGCCAAGGCTTTTGGGCGGACAGCCAGCTTCTGCAGGTTATGCCGAGCATCGGTATCTCGCTGTTTCCGCAAGACGGCGATACCGTCGAAGTGCTGCTGAAGAATGCGGACGCTGCGATGTACGAAGCAAAACGTGGCGGGCGCAGCACGTACCGTTTTTTCGAGGTGAGCATGAATGCGGCCGCCAGCCGAACTTTACAGATCCAGCATGCCTTGCACGAGGCGCTGACAAGCGACTATTTTTCCCTGTATTACCAGCCAAAATTCCGGGGTGAGAATGGCGAACTGACCAGCGCTGAAGCACTGCTCCGCCTGCGCCATCCGGAGCTCGGACTCTTGCCACCTATGGAGTTCATCCCGATCGCCGAACGCTCCGGGCAAATTGTCCAGATAGGCTACTGGGTCGTGCGCGAAGCATGTCGACAAATACGTGGGTGGAGAGAAAATGGCCTGCCGGCGATCAAGGTGGCAATTAATTTGTCGCCCCGGCAATTGGAGCAATCGAATTTAATCGCAAAAATGCTGGAGATCGTCCGCTCCGAAGAAGTCTCATGCGAACAAATCATGTTTGAAATCACCGAGACCGTGGCAATGCAGGACGCACCCAAAACCGTCGACATGATTCGCGAATTCCAGGAAAATGGCTTCGAAATCGCAATCGACGATTTCGGGACCGGCTATTCAAGCCTTGCCTATTTGCAACGCTTTCGTGCCAAGCAGCTGAAGATAGACCGTTTCTTTACCAACGGCCTGGATGAATGTGGGCCCGAAGGCAGCGCCATCGTCTCCGCAATAATCAAGCTTGCCCATACGCTCGAGATGGATGTAGTGGCCGAGGGTGTTGAAACTGCTTCGCAACTCGCGAAATTGAAGGGCATGATGTGTGACGAGATGCAGGGGTTCCTGCTTGGCAAGCCGGTGACAGCGGAAGAATTCCGCGCATTACTACTGCATCAGAAGACAAGCCGAAATTTGATTCAGTTCAAGACGCGCAAGGCAAATGCATAATGAACCCATCTTGACTTTACTGGTGTAGGGCGAGGGTACCGATCAACCATAGCGCCCTGGAAGGGTAATGAGCGAAGAACGGATTAAACGCAATCGCACGATCTGTCCGGTTCCCAAGAGAATGTTGGTCGATGCATGGTGCAGAAACGGCGATCGTTCCGATAGCGCTGCGACCGGAATCAAGATAGCGGTCCTGTCGTTCTTCTGGCGGAGAACCGGTTCAGCCTGCGATATCGCTGAATATGGAATTTGTGAGGGGAAGCAGAACATCTATCAGAACTCACACTCCATGGCAGCGATGATCTTTAGCTGATCGTGCTACCACTTGCCGTAATCACGCGCTTACCTATATTATCGCTCTGATCTGTCGGGCCACATTCCTGCCCGTGGAAGTTGGATCCAAAAATTGAGAAGGAAAGGACAGGCTATGCTGACACCAGAAACACAAGGTAAAAAAATGAGATCGATAACCGTCGCGGCACGCGACAGCGACCCCCGCATGTTTCGTGCACAAAAGTACAGCAAGGTCGTTTATCTTCGCAAGACCACGCCAGAGCCGCAATTGTTGACGTCGCTGGCTGCGTTTTTAGTGGAACATATCGATGGCTGCGTGGCTGGAGAGATGAGCGATCTGGAAGGGAAGAGCATGGTGTTATATAGCGCAAAGTCGGAAGCGCAAGTCTTGCGTGAACGTACACCCGGACGCCCCACTGAAAATATTATCAACCACCAGGGGCTCGATAAAATACAGGCAAAAATTGGCGGATGGCAGTTTTTGCCTATAGAGCCAGAACAATCCGATACGGAATACTGGAATACGCAAGCCAATCGCCTTCTCGCGGCAGGGGTGACCCGCATTGTGATCGGCAAAGCCACATTTTTGCTTGGTTAATCTCTGAGAGTTTATTATTAAAGCACTGAAAACGGCGCTTAAGTGGGTAATGCGCTGTAACTTTGCGTCCCGTATCGTTGGCAGAGTGACTTTACAGCTTGTAATGGAGCCGTAAGTTCCGAATAGATGGCGCGAGCATCGTTCTGCCCGCTTTATCCGCTATCAAAGGAGCGCTTAATGCAACATGGTTCCGGTTAATGCTGAGCCACTCGCCAGCGCGCCGAGTTATGATCACAGCAAGATTCATATCTGGCCCGGCGGGCTTACAGATTTCGGCGCACGAGGATGAAACTCCGGTTCCAGTCCAACCAGAAAATCTTTAAGTTCAGGTATGCGGGATTCTAAAATCACCGCATCGAATTCCTCAAGTACCAACACATGAGGCGTTACCGGACCAAAATAATCAACCTCGGGCCCGATGGGCCTGAAAGGAAAACCATACCTCGTGAGTAATCGCAGCAATGATTTCTCGATCGCTGC
>JBDTHR010000116.1:0-6314 GCA_039936855.1 Nitrosospira sp.
CTGAACATTGAGTCGACGATGCGAATGAAGGCCTCGTAGCTGTTAAACAGCCCGTGCCGCCCAGTCAGCAGATATCCTTCCAACCAGCCCTCGCACTGGTGTTCGCTGAGCATCGAGTCCAGCACGCGTCCGGCAGGCGCGAGGAATTCATCATTTTTTACTTTCCGGGCGTCCCACTGACGGTTGGTGACTTCAAAAACCGCACCCAGGAGATTCGAAAGGGTCTCATCGGGACCGAAGATACGGAAATTACGTTGATCCTGATTCAGTCTGGCCACATCACGCAGGAACCTACCCAGCACGAGTGTATCCTGGCCGTCGACCGCGCCAGGAGAAGGTACGCTTACCGCATGAACGTGAAAGTCCGGCATCCGCAGGTCGCGAAGCAGCACACCGCCATTGGCGTGAGGATTGGCGCCCATCCGCCGATTGCCTTCGGGCGCCAACTCGGCCAATTCCGGTATGAGTCGACCGTCCTCATTGAACAACTCTTCTGCCTTGTAGCTCTTCATCCAGCTTTCGAGCTGCTTGACATGATCGGGATGCTCGGCATCCACCAGGAGCGGTACCTGATGGGCTCGAAAAGTACCCTCGATTTGCAGGCCATCGACGACTTTTGGTCCGGTCCAGCCCTTGGGGGATTTGAGGACAATCATTGGCCAGCGCGGACGCGTGGTATCGTTGCTGCTCCGGGCATCGATCTGGATGCGCCGGATATCTTCGATGGCGTTATCCAAGGTCTCGGCCATGAGCTGATGCATCTCTTCCGGTTCATCACCTTCCACGAAGTGGGGCGTCCAGCCGCAACCTTGTAGAAATTTTTCCAGTTCCTCATGCTCGATGCGGGCCAGGACGGTCGGGTTGGAAATCTTGTAGCCGTTGAGATGCAGGATGGGCAGTACGGCTCCGTCGGTAATGGGATCGAGAAACTTGTTGGACTGCCATCCGGTCGCCAACGGGCCTGTTTCCGCTTCACCATCGCCCACAACGCAGGCGACGATCAGATCGGGATTGTCGAACGCGGCCCCGAAGGCATGACTGAGCGAATAGCCCAGCTCCCCGCCTTCGTGAATTGATCCCGGTGTCGTCGGCGCAACATGACTGGAAATTCCGCCGGGAAACGAGAATTGCCTGAATAATTTTTTTAGCCCGGCCTCGTCCTGGGTGACATTCGGATATACCTCGCTCCAGGTGCCTTCGAGGTAAACATTGCCCACGATCGCCGGGCCGCCGTGACCGGGACCAGCAATGTAGAACATGTCCAGATCGTATTTTTTGATAACCCGGTTCAGATGCACATAGATGAAGTTCTGCCCCGGTGTGGTTCCCCAATGACCGACCACCAGCGGTTTCACGTGCGATAGCTTCAGTGGCTCCTTGAGCAGCGGATTGTCGTAAAGATAAATCTGTCCGACGGACAGATAATTCGTGGCGCGCCAGTAGGCGTTCATCTTGTTGAGCAGTTCAGGGGAAAGGGTTTTTAGCGTCATGGCTCAAATCTCCTTTTATCGGTCAAGGCCGAGAACACGGTAAACCGTCCTGGCTATCATGCGTTCTTCGTCTGTGCGAATGACGCGGACAGGGACCTGGCTGGCTGCCGCGGAAATCACGCCTTCATTCGCTGCATTTCGTTTTTCTTCGAGTTCGATTCCAAGGAATCCCAACCCATCGCAAATCCGGGCGCGGACCGTGGGCGCATTTTCTCCGATGCCACCGGCGAACACCAATGTGTTCAGTCCGCCCAACGCCGCCGCGAATGCGCCGATCCATTTCTTGATCTGGTAGCAAAATAGCGCGACCGCTTCAGCTGCCCGCACGTCCTGCGTCTCACGGTCGAGCAAGTCACGCATGTCGGAGCTGGTCTCCGACACACCGAGCAGCCCAGACTGGAAATTGACCATCTCATTGAATCGTTTTGCGTCGAGACCCTCAGTGCGGGCCAGATACCAAGGCAGTCCGGGATCAAGATCGCCTGAGCGTGTGCTCATTGGCACCCCCCCTGCTGGGGTGAGACCCATGCTCGTATCCATGGCTTTGCCGTGATGGACTGCTGCCAGGCTTGCGCCATTGCCAAGGTGGGCAAGAATGATCCGGCCTTGGGCAACTTCGGGTCCGGCGAGGCGGTCTAGCTCTTCCATTAAAAAAGCATACGACAACCCGTGAAATCCGTACCGCCGCACTCCCTGCGTCTCAAAGCGGCGTGGGATCGGTAACAGCCGAGCCACGCGTGGTAGGTCGTGGTGAAAAGCCGTATCGAAACACGCTACCTGGGGGATATCAGGAAATCGGTGATGAAACGCTTCGGTCAACAGAATTTCCTCCGGCAGGTGGTCAGGATCGAATGGACTGAGCTGGCGTAGCTCCTCAACCATTTCCGCAGTGATTCGCTGAGCTTTGCCATATTTCGGTCCACCATGCACGATGCGATGCCCCACCGCAGTCAATGCGTCATGCCGGCAGCGTTCTTCGATCCAATCCATTAGGGTGTTCACCGCCGCCGTGTGATCCGGCGCTACCACCAGCCGTGAAAAATTTTCCTCCTGATTCGAGTTTTTCGCCCAAAAACGAGTATGCGGCAGTCCAATCCGCTCAATCCCGCCCTCCAGAATCCGCCGCAGCGAATCACCTGTCTCGAACAGCGCTAGCTTGATGCTCGACGATCCCCCATTGATTGCCAGGATGAGGGGATTGGATGGTTTCATGGATGGACAGCTAACATTGGGAATGCATGTGTCTCGAGCTTTCCCTGAAAAATGGCCCTGCAAGGGTGATATAAAATTGAAGGCAGGTTGGAGAGGAAGGCGATGAAGATATCGAAACAGGAAAATACAACCGAGTTCAAGGAATTGGTAGTCAAGCGCATCAAGGAAGGACTGACCCCGGAACGGTAAACTACCTCAGTCTGCGCGGCGCCATTACGGTGGCGCTGGTCTTGTCGCCGTTGCTGGAGCCCGAGCGCGACAGGATGCTTGCGATAACTTACGTGCTCGTGGTGTTTTCCATATTGTTCCAAGGATAAAATAGGGCTCCCCACGTGCGAATCTCCATTGACGCGAAGTTTCCAGTCAAGCTGCCGATATTCCCGAATGGGTGGCGGTTTGTCCTGAGCTGGTCGTCTCAAGGATGCTTTTGGCCTTGGCGACTTCGTCGGCCGTGCCGTGAGCGATGACCAGGAACTTGTCAGACTTGAGGGCAGCCTCATATTGCATGATGCTGTCCTTGGGAATGCCGATACTGTACAGTCCGGCGCCTAATGCACTCAGGCCTCCCACCACTGCGGCGCCTTCCAGGCCTCCCACAATCCAGCCTACCAGGGGACCGAACGCGACGATGGGACCGATACCTGGAATAATGAAGAAGGCCGACCCAAACAGCATGCCCCAGAATCCACCCCAAAAGGCTCCCAGCTTGCCCCAGACCTTCATGCGATCACCGGCGTTATAATAGCCGACGACCTGCTCTTCGCTATGATAGTTCTTACCCACAATCGACAGTTTCTTCATATCGAACCCCGAACGCTGAAGCTCTTTAACGATTGCTTCCGCCTTGGTGTGAGAGTCGTAGATTCCTATTGCAGCGCTATTTTGGTCCATGGGTTATCTCCTTGTTTTTTTGATGTCAAAAAAACTATGTCGCGTTTTGGCTCGACGCGGTCGAGTTCCAGTGAAGTCAAATATGAAACTCTCCGCTGGTTTTTCCGGTTGTATTTCATGTTTTACAAATCGCCTGTCTCCTTCGTTCGGGATCGTGCCGCAACGCTATATGCAGCTAAGCATCATTGAACGGAAATTGTCAAAAAAACCCATTTCTTTCGACAAATTAGGCACTTTTGAGCTTACGTCGATAAATTTGTCTTCTTTCTGAAAATTCCAGTAGTTAAAAATGGTGACGTTGGCTTTAGGCCCTGTTTCCAGGCTGCGAACCCTGTTTTCCCAGTTGAAACCGAACGGGCCGACCATCGTCGGCAGATTGACCGGACCGGTTATCATGAAGCTGTCGCCTTGATAATCCTTGCCATCGTATAGCTTCACCCAGCAACCGCTTGCTTTTACATCGTTCGAAACTTCCACTGGAACCATCATGAGTATTGGTACATCGACAATGACGTCGTTGTCACTTTTTCCCGACTTGGATGACTTGTCCTTGCTCGCAGACTTTGATTTTTCATCTATTTTGGATTTGTTGGCTGGCTCTTCCGCATACGCACCCGTCGCAGCATATGCGCCACATAGCAGGGCCACGGCAACCGTGAGATTACGAGGATTCTTGATCAGGTCATTCATGACATTCTCCTTAAAAAGAATGATGCAATGATTCCCATGGTATATTACTCATGACGCTGGTTACATCATGGGCTGGTTTGCGCCACATGCGGGCATCCAATACAGCCATCGGTATCCGCATTAGAAAAATCGATGTCGCCGAGAATGGCTTCCGTGAGGTTGGCACCTCGCAACGTTGCATTGTTCAGGTTTACCCCGACCATGTTGGCGCCGCGGAAGTCCGCTCCGCTCATCACGGTACCTGATAAGTCCGCACGTTGAAGCTCGGCACTACCAAATTTTGCCCTGGTGAGATTTGCGCCGCTCAAATTGGCACCTTTAAGCTCTGCGCCGGTAAGGTTCGCTCCCGTCAAATTGGCACTTTTAAGATTGGCGCCATTCAATCGTGCCCCGGTGAGCTTGGCGTCTATCAGGGTAGCGT
Source organism: Nitrosospira sp. (assembly GCA_039936855.1). Lineage (GTDB taxonomy): Bacteria > Pseudomonadota > Gammaproteobacteria > Burkholderiales > Nitrosomonadaceae > Nitrosospira. Next base: position 4,705 of record JBDTHR010000116.1, read on the forward strand.
TTTTCAGATCCGCCTCATTCAGCATGGCTCCATCAAGATTTGCTTTGTTGAGATTGGCCAGCACCATGTCGGCATTGAGCAAATTTGCGCTCCGCATGTCCGCGCCGGTAAAATTGGACTGTCGAAGCGCTGATCGAGCGAGATCGGCATTGCGCAAATTCGCGCCGCTAAGATCCATTTCCGTGCAAAGCGTAGCTGACGTGATAGTACAACCATTAATTTCCGCAGCCGTTACGGTGCGTACCGAAAATAAAACAATGAGTATAATCAGGCGACAAATCATGGATTCCCCCTCTTGATAGGATTTTGAGCAGATGTTACATGGTGTAAGGCGGCGTTCTCATGTATCCGGCACCCACAAAAGATCGTACAACCATGGGCCTTATGTTCCTACGGCTTGACAACTTCCGATGACATCTCGACGCTAATCATCGCTCGATGCCGGTGTTCTCACTTCTTCTTTCCCTTCACCCCAGGTGGTTGTCGATTTCGAATCGTTTTCCGCGCGGCTTGCGTTGATACAGTCTGGCGTTGCGTCGTTGTCCGGATTGGATAAGCACTCGGCCAGCTTTGCTGACCGTTCAACTTTATTTGCCTGATACCAGTCAACGGAGCGGACCTCGCCTTCGACTCTGCGATCGCTGCAACCGGTTAGCATCAATGCCGACAACACACCCGCTGCCATCGCAATGTACACTTTCCTTTTCATAGTTGAGCCCTCAAGAATCAGGGGGTGGTCCCTGGTAAGGTCGGCGGTGTGGACATGTTCATGTTGACACCGCCTGAATATGAAGCGTGACACCACTGGCGTTTCTGTTCTGTGCGGTAGCCCACTATCGCCACAGAAGCACTGGGGATAATAAGAGTGCTGTCGCATTCACGCCGTTGCGTCTTGCCCTATACTCCAACAATCGTACACTTCACCCCGTCGAACTACCGGATTTAAGTTGAACGGACGCACAAGCGCAAACGCAAGACTCGAAAGTTTGCTTCTGTCGGTAATATGCCGGAATTCTGTATGACAGTTGCGGGAGCGCTCGTTACACGATGCGGCAACTGTCCGAGCGCCTTCGATTTGTGGAAATGTTTTTCGCGACAGAACGACTCGGAAACAATTTTTATTCACCAGGAGCTATAACCGAAGTCGCTCTTTATATCTGGAGGCGGGTTTTATCAGTATAAAGTGGATTCCTGCTCGTTATGGGCTGTGTCGGCGGCCAGATCGGCGATATTGCCGCGTATGCTGCAGCTGATGACTTCAATGCAGCTTTTCCAGAAACCCCCCGAAAGCAGTTGCAGGCCGCGGAAATACCGGTTGGAAATCTCCGTGGGTGCGGTATATCGGCAAGTAATGCCCAGCCCCTCTTCATTCAGATTGATTGTCTTGTGCCACATCCATGGCGGAAAAAACAAAACATCACCCGGGTGCAGATCGAGTTCATAGCGCGGCGCATATTCCGTCAGCGCATAGGCATCGCGATCACTCGGTTCGCCATGTTCATCGGCACTGAATTCCGCAAACCTTCGCATGCCGTTCCCACGCGCCGCCGGGTACAACAGCCAGGAATATTCCGACTCGATCAACGTCCAATGCTTGGACCCCGATACGG
>JBDTHR010000117.1:0-27290 GCA_039936855.1 Nitrosospira sp.
GACAAATGAAAGCACTGCTTGATTTATTCAAACAGGTTACCCAGAAGGAAGAGTTCGATTCGATCAAGATCGGTCTGGCTTCTCCCGAGAAAATACGCTCTTGGTCCTATGGTGAAGTCAAGAAGCCGGAAACCATCAATTACCGTACGTTCAAGCCGGAACGGGATGGCCTGTTTTGCGCCAAGATCTTCGGCCCGGTAAAGGACTATGAGTGTCTGTGCGGAAAATATAAACGTCTGAAACATCGCGGCGTAATTTGCGAGAAATGCGGCGTTGAAGTTACGCTGTCGAAGGTTCGGCGTGAGCGTATGGGTCATATAGAACTGGCTTCGCCGGTAGCGCACATCTGGTTCCTTAAGTCGTTGCCATCCCGCTTGGGCATGGTGCTGGATATGACGTTACGTGATATAGAGCGTGTACTCTATTTTGAAGCTTACGTGGTAACGGATCCCGGCATGACGCCTCTTCAGCGGTGTCAGTTGTTGACGGATGACGACTATCGCGCCAAAACAGAAGAATACGGCGACGATTTTCGGGCGAGCATGGGTGCGGAAGGCGTACGCGATTTATTGGCCAATCTCAACATTCGTGTTGAAATTGATAATCTTCGACGCGAGATGGGAACGACCGGTTCCGAAACGAAGATGAAGAAAATCTCCAAGCGCCTGAAAGTGCTGGAGGCGTTTTGTAAATCTGGAATTAAACCGGAGTGGATGGTTTTGGCGGTCCTCCCGGTACTGCCGCCCGAGTTGCGCCCGTTGGTGCCGCTAGATGGCGGGCGCTTCGCCACCTCTGATCTGAATGACCTGTATCGTCGCGTTATAAACCGCAATAATCGCTTGCGGCGTTTGCTTGAGTTGAAGGCGCCGGAAATTATCGTGCGTAACGAGAAACGCATGCTGCAGGAGGCCGTTGATTCATTGCTGGATAACGGCCGTCGCGGCAAAGCCATGACAGGCGCCAACAAGCGGCCATTAAAATCGCTTGCCGATATGATCAAGGGCAAAGGCGGGCGGTTCCGCCAGAATCTGCTGGGTAAACGAGTCGATTACTCCGGACGGTCCGTAATCGTGGTTGGCCCACAGCTCAAATTGCACCAATGCGGCTTGCCCAAGAAAATGGCGTTGGAATTATTCAAGCCGTTTATCTTCAATAAACTCGAAATAATGGGTATCGCGAGCACCATAAAGGCGGCCAAGCGCGAAGTGGAAAGCGAGAGTCCTGTCGTTTGGGATATCCTTGAGGATGTTATCCGCCAGCATCCGGTAATGCTGAACCGGGCCCCGACATTGCATCGGCTTGGCATTCAGGCATTCGAGCCCGTTCTGATCGAAGGCAAGGCAATCCAGTTGCATCCATTGGTATGCGCGGCATTCAACGCCGATTTCGACGGTGACCAGATGGCGGTCCACGTGCCGCTATCACTGGAAGCGCAAATGGAATGCCGTACACTCATGATGTCGACCAACAATGTCTTGTCGCCGGCAAATGGGGAACCGGTCATCGTGCCGTCCCAGGATATCGTGTTGGGGCTGTACTACACCACACGGGAAAAAATCAATGCTCGCGGTGAAGGCATGATGTTTTCCAACATCAGCGAGGTTTCTCGTGCCTATGAGAGCCGCATAATTGAGCTGAATGCCGGAATAACAGTCAGAATCAAGGAGTATGACGTCGACGCCGATGGGGAACGTAGTGAGAAAACCACGCGTTATGACACCACTGTAGGGCGAGCGCTTCTGTCTGAAATTCTCCCCGCGGGACTGCCTTTTCCGCTGATGAACAAAGTGCTCAAGAAGAAGGAGATATCCAAGCTCATTAATGCCAGCTTCCGGCGCTGTGGACTTCGTGAAACAGTCATTTTTGCTGACAAATTGATGTATGCAGGATTTACTTACGCTACGCGCGCAGGGATATCTATCTGCCTGGACGACATGCTGACGCCGGTGCAGAAGAACGACATTATCGGTGCTTCAGAAAGGGAAGTGCAGGAGATTGAGGTTCAGTACACTTCAGGTTTGGTGACACAAGGCGAGCGTTATAACAAAGTGGTGGATATATGGGGTCGTGCCGGCGATCAGGTGGCTAAAGCCATGATGGATCAACTGGGGGTCGAGCCGATACTTGAACTGGAAACCGGAGAAGTCAAAAAAGACAAGAAAGGTAAAGCGCTGACGCAAGAATCCTTCAATTCGATTTATATGATGGCCGACTCGGGTGCGCGGGGTTCCGCTGCTCAGATTCGCCAGTTGGCGGGTATGCGAGGCTTGATGGCCAAGCCTGATGGTTCGATTATCGAGACCCCCATCACGGCGAACTTTCGTGAAGGGTTGAACGTGCTACAGTATTTTATTTCAACGCATGGTGCACGCAAAGGCCTGGCCGACACCGCATTGAAAACTGCCAATTCCGGTTATCTTACCCGCCGCCTCGTCGACGTGACGCAGGATCTTGTGGTGACCCAGGACGACTGCGGCACAAGTAATGGTGTCGTAATGAAAGCTTTGGTCGAAGGTGGCGAAGTCATTGAAGCACTAAGAGAACGCATACTTGGACGGGTGGTTGCGAACGATGTCATCGACCCGGAGCATCAAACCGTGATTTATCCGGCTGGCGCGTTATTGGATGAGAGCGCGGTGGATACCATTGAAACATTGGGTATAGATGAGATAAAAGTACGCACCCCGTTGACTTGTGAAACCCGTTATGGTCTATGCGCCAAATGCTATGGGCGTGACTTGGGACGCGGTACGCCGGTAAACGTAGGTGAAGCGGTCGGGGTGATTGCTGCCCAGTCAATAGGTGAACCGGGTACCCAGCTTACCATGCGCACATTCCATATCGGGGGTGCTGCTTCCAGGACGGCTGTGGCGAGCCAGGTTGAGAGCAAGTCCAACGGAGTTGTGCGTTATTCTCCGACCATGCGTTATGTAACCAATTCACGCAACGAGCTGATAGCAATTTCCCGCAGTGGCGAAGTAGTGATACATGACGATAACGGTCGCGAGCGCGAACGTCATAAAGCGCCTTATGGAGCGACATTGCTGATCCGCGATGGCGAGGTGGTCAAAGCAGGGCAGATTCTGGCGGCGTGGGATCCTCATACTCGCCCCATCATTACCGAATACGCCGGCAAGATTCGCTTCGAGAATGTGGAAGAGAGCGTTACGGTGGCTAAGCAGATAGATGAAATAACTGGTTTGTCTACGCTTGTGGTGATTGATCCGAAGCGGCGTGGTGTGGTGCAGACGAAGGGTTTGCGTCCGATGGTGAAGCTTCTGGATGAAGATGGCAAGGAAGTGCGGCTTGCCGGTAGTGTTTTATCGGTCAGCATCACCTTTCAGATCGGCTCCGTTATCACGGTCCGGGATGGGCAGCAAGTCAGTGTAGGCGAAGTACTGGCGCGTATCCCGCAGGAAAGTTCAAAAACACGCGACATTACCGGCGGCCTGCCCCGCGTCGCTGAATTGTTCGAAGCACGTTCTCCGAAAGATGCTGGCGTGTTGGCCGAGGTTACCGGTGTTGTGTCGTTCGGCAAGGATACTAAAGGTAAACAGCGCCTGGTAATAACCGATCTGGACGGAATATCACATGAGTATCTGATCGCCAAGGAAAAGCACGTCACGGCCCACGATGGGCAAGTCGTGAATAAAGGCGAGAGTATCGTCGACGGGCCCGCCGATCCGCACGATATTCTCCGCTTGCTGGGCGTAGAAGCGCTTGCACGCTATATCACTGACGAGGTCCAGGATGTGTATCGACTGCAAGGGGTCAAGATCAATGATAAACACATTGAAGTAATCGTGCGTCAAATGTTGCGACGTATACAAATTGTGGATGCGGGAGACACCCGCTTTATTCCTGGTGAGCAAGTTGAACGTGCGGACATGTTGTCGGAAAATGAAAGCGTGGTGGCCGAGGGCAAGCAGCCGGCAACCTATGAATTCATGCTCCTGGGTATCACCAAGGCGTCGCTTTCCACCGATTCGTTCATTTCGGCAGCTTCCTTCCAGGAAACCACACGCGTGCTGACTGAAGCGGCTATCATGGGCAAGCGGGATGATCTGCGAGGCTTGAAAGAAAATGTTATCGTAGGCCGGCTTATTCCTGCGGGCACAGGTCTTGCTTTTCATAATACGCGCAAAAAACAGAAATTGTTGTTAAGCGCTGGAGAGAAAGCTGGTCTGGGAGAGGAAGATGCGGGGGAAATGCGAAATAGCGGATATACTGTCTAACTAACAAAGGGATTGATCAGCGACTGCCATGCGAGATGACGCCAACATCACACTAGTGTCTGGTGGAATATAAATTTATGCCTGTTGATATTGAAGCCATAATTGCCGAGACACGTGGCAAGAACTTCGAACTATACGAAGATTATATAAATCCGGTATTTGTCAAGGTACTACGCACGCTCGGTTTCAACAGAACGTGGGTGCGAGGCGAGGGTCCCTATCTTTGGGATGAGCACGGCACGCGCTACCTTGATTTCCTGACCAACTGGGGCGTTTTCAATTTTGGACGTCGCCATCCTGCCATTCGCGGCGCATTGCAGCAAGTGCTGGATTCTGACTTTCCCGGATGGATCGGTTTCGATGCTCCACCCCTCGCGGCTGTACTGGCACGCGAACTCGTGAAGCGCATGCCGCCGGGTCTGGACACCGTTTATTTCAGCAACTCTGGAACCGAAGCGATCGAAGCTGCGATCAAGTTCGCGCGTGCGTATACAAGGCGGCCTTGCACGGCTCATCTTGCCAAAGCCTTCCATGGCCTGACCATGGGAGCGCTATCGCTGAATGGGGAAGCGAGTTTCCGGAGGGGGTTCGAGCCAATGCTTCCCGGTAGCACGGAAGTAAAACTTGGCGATCTCGCCGGCCTTGAATCACGTCTTGCCCAAGGCGATGTTGCTGCCTTTGTACTTGAGCCTATCCAGGGCAAGGGTGTCAATATCGCCAGTGATGAGTATATCCTCGGCGCCCAGGAGTTGTGCCGGAAATATGGCACGCTGATGATTTGTGACGAAGTTCAATCGGGTATGGGTCGGACGGGGCGGTTTCTGGCGAGCCAATGGGTTGAGGGGCTCCACCCTGATATCATTTGTCTCTCCAAAGCGATTTCGGGTGGTTACATCCCGCTGGGTGCGACTATTACGCGCCGTGCAGTTTATGATAGCGTTTACGATGGCATGCATCGCGCGATCGTTCATGCTTCGACGTTCGGTATGGGTAATATGGCAATGGCAGCGGGCCTGGCCTCGCTCAGCGTTCTGGACGATGAGAAGCTTGCCGATCGCGCCATTGAGTTGGGTGCGCGTTTTCGCGAGGGTATCGAGGCGATGGTGCCACGCTTCGAATTCCTGAAGGGGGTGCGTCAACGTGGCCTCATGATTGCCATTGAGTTCGGTCAGCCGGAATCAATGTCTCTCAGAGCGGCATGGGCGATGGTCAACAAGATGGATGAGAATCTCTTTGCTCAGGCGATCGTTCTTCCACTTCTGGACGATCACCATATCTTGACTCAGGTAGCAGGACACGCCATGCCTATCGTAAAAATTCTTCCGCCCTTGAATATCAGCGAAGCTGATGTCGACTGGTTTCTGGAAGCGCTTGAGGATGTGTTGGTAAAATTACACAAGTTTCCCGGTCCGGCCTGGGAGGTATTGAAGAAGCTGGGTAACCACGCGCTTACCGCAAAGCGGCGCGAAGTTCGCGCCGCCTCTATCTGATGTTAAATACCGGATATGCCTGGATTCGGTTCGGTGTAGATCATCCACATCAATATCCGCAGATTCCGAACTGGCTTTCCGGCTACCGCTGAAGTAAGCAAGTTCAGCCGCAGGCGCGCTGTAGATATTATCAGGCCGGCTCCGTCCAGACCGCAGGCTCTGCCGCTATAATCTTGAATGCCCGTCTTGCCGGAGAGACTTCTGGTCTTACGCTTGATCAGCTTTCGAGGTGAGAGAGGCGCACCAAGATCGTTTTAGAACAGGTGCTTAAGGTCAGGAAAATTGTATTTTGACAAGGAATCATAAAAGACTTTAGCTTGACATCACATGATAAACCCCCTAGAATTCGCAGTTTTTTAGCCATCCTTGGATAAAAATATCCGGCCCGGAAGGATAGAAAATTTCATATTGCCAGCGGGGTGGCTAGGTAGCCACCCCGATTTTGTAGAGAATAAAATGCCGACAATCAGTCAGTTAGTACGCAAGCCTCGTGCGGCGAGACGTGTGAAGAGCAAGGTTCCCGCGCTGGGAAATAGCCCGCAGAAACGGGGAGTATGCACGCGTGTCTATACCACTACGCCGAAAAAACCGAACTCGGCTTTGCGCAAAGTGGCGAGAGTTCGCCTGACTAACGGTTTTGAGGTGTCCAGTTATATCGGTGGAGAAGGACATAATCTACAGGAACACTCGGTCGTACTGATTCGTGGCGGCCGCGTCAAGGATTTACCGGGTGTCCGCTATCATACCGTAAGGGGTAGCCTGGATACAGCCGGAGTAAAAGATCGTAAACAGAGTCGTTCCAAATACGGTGCCAAAAAGCCAAAATAGACTTGAGAGCGGTTTGAGCGCTGGACGCGGATAATAATTGAACTGAACAAGTTGTCACTTAAGCTGAATAATTACCCCAAGGTTAGAAAATGCCAAGACGGAGAGAAGTTCCAAAACGAGAAATTTTGCCGGACCCCAAGTACCACAGTACCGAGGTGGCGAAATTCGTGAATGTACTGATGACCCGGGGAAAAAAATCGGTGGCGGAACGGATAATTTATGGCGCAATGGATCAGATACAGAAGAAAACAGGTAAAGATCCGGTAGAAGTATTTACGCAAGCGCTATCCAATGTTCGCCCCATGGTGGAAGTAAAAAGCCGTCGTGTTGGTGGAGCCAACTATCAGGTCCCGGTAGAGGTGCGATCAATTCGTCGTAATGCATTGGCAATGCGTTGGTTGCGCGATGCTGCCCGGAAACGGGCGGAAAAATCAATGGGCGCACGACTCGCCGGCGAATTAGCGGAAGCAGCTGAGGGCCGAGGTGGCGCGGTCAAGAAACGTGAGGAAGTGCATCGTATGGCCGAAGCCAACAAGGCATTTGCGCATTACCGGTTCTAGCGGCCGTATACGGCGGCATTCACCGAAACGCAGGTTACTGACTGACCTGTTTCCGTAAAAATTTCATATTATTATTTGTCTGGGCGCATTGTTCCTGACAAATAAAACCTTAAGGTTCAAGAATCGTGGCAAGAAAAACTCCTATCGAGCGTTATCGGAATATCGGCGTAATGGCGCATATCGACGCCGGCAAGACCACGACCACGGAACGCATACTGTTCTATACCGGTGTATCGCACAAGATTGGCGAAGTGCATGACGGCGCGGCAACGATGGATTGGATGGAGCAGGAGCAGGAGCGCGGTATTACCATCACCTCCGCTGCGACTACCTGCTTTTGGAAGGGGATGGAAAAAAACTATCCCGAGCATCACATCAATATTATCGATACCCCTGGTCACGTTGACTTCACTATCGAGGTGGAGCGATCTTTGCGTGTCCTCGATGGAGCTTGCACCGTATTCTGCGCGGTTGGCGGAGTGCAACCCCAGACTGAAACAGTATGGCGCCAAGCCAATAAGTACAAGGTCCCGCGGCTGGCATTCGTTAATAAAATGGACCGCGCTGGTGCCAATTTCATGCGCGTACATGAACAGATTCAAACTCGTCTGAAAGCGCATCCAGTGCCTGTGCAGTTACCGATCGGCGCGGAAGATAAATTCGAAGGCGTTATTGACCTGATAAAAATGAGAGGTATTTATTGGGACGATGCAAGCCAGGGGCTTAAGTTTGACGAGCGCGACATACCTGCCGACTTATTGGAAAGCGCTAAGCAGTGGCGTGAAAAAATGGTGGAAACCGCCGCCGAGGCGAATGAAGAGTTGATGAACAAATATCTTGAAGAGGGCGATTTGTCCGCCGCTGACATCAAGAAAGGATTACGCATTCGTACTATCAGTAACGAGATTGTTCCCATGCTTTGCGGTTCGGCGTTCAAGAACAAGGGTGTGCAGGCGATGCTGGATGCCGTGCTGGATTACTTGCCTTCGCCAGTAGATATCAACTCGATCGATGGAGAAAATGAGAAGGGCGAGCACGATGAACGCCATGCCAAGGATGAGGAGCCGTTTTCCGGATTGGCATTTAAAATTGCCACCGATCCCTATGTTGGCCAGCTGATTTTTTTCCGCGTTTACTCTGGGGTGGTGTCTTCGGGTGACACCATCTATAACCCCCTTAAGGGGCGGAAAGAACGAATTGGAAGGTTGCTGCAAATGCATGCCAATCAGCGTGAGGAAATCAAGGAAGTGAGAGCAGGCGACATCGCCGCCGCGGTAGGCTTGAAAGAGGCCGTTACCGGAGATACTTTGTGCGATCCAACCGCGGTAATCACATTGGAGCGGATGATATTTCCGGAGCCCGTGATTCACGTTGCAGTGGAGCCGAAGACAAAGCTCGACCAGGAAAAAATGGGGATGGCGTTGAACCGTCTGGCACAGGAAGACCCATCATTTCGCGTCCGCACCGACGAAGAGTCTGGACAAACTATTATTTCCGGTATGGGCGAACTGCATCTCGAAATTATTGTAGAGCGGATGAAGCGGGAATTTAGCGTGGAAGCCAACGTGGGCGCCCCCCAAGTGGCTTATCGTGAAGCCATCAAAAAACCGGTGGAGATCGAGGGTAAATTCATCAAGCAGTCGGGTGGACGGGGTCAATATGGTCACGTCTGGCTCAAGCTGGAACCGAATGAGGCGGGTAAGGGATTTGAGTTCGTTGATGCGATCAAGGGCGGAACCGTGCCACGTGAATACATTCCGGCGGTAGAAAAAGGACTGCTGGAGACGCTTCCGAATGGTGTGCTGGCGGGCTTTCCCGTGGTGGATACCAAAGTCACTTTGTTCGATGGTTCTTATCACGATGTCGATTCGAATGAGAATGCGTTCAAGATGGCCGCTTCGATTGCGTTCAAGGATGGCATGCGCAAGGCAAGTCCGGTTTTGCTGGAGCCTATGATGGCAGTGGAGGTGGAAACGCCGGCAGATTTCATGGGGAATGTAGTGGGCGACTTGTCATCCCGTCGCGGAATGATCCAGGGTATGGACGACTTGCCCGGCCTCAAGGTGATACGCGCGGAAGTCCCTCTAGCGGAAATGTTTGGCTACTCCACTTCGCTGCGATCCGCGACTCAGGGGCGCGCGACTTATACCATGGAATTCAAGCAATATTCTGAAGCGCCGAGAAGTGTGGCTGAAGCAATTATCAATAAGAAATAGCGGTAATCAAGTAAAGGAACGATCATGGCAAAGAGTAAATTTGAGCGGACGAAGCCGCACGTAAACGTTGGCACGATAGGGCATGTGGATCATGGCAAGACCACATTGACGGCGGCGATCACCAAGGTATTGACGAAGAAATTTGGTGGTGAAGCCAAGAGTTACGCGCAGATTGACTCGGCGCCGGAAGAGAAGGCACGCGGGATCACGATCAACACATCGCACGTTGAGTACGAGACGGTGAAGCGGCACTATGCGCACGTTGACTGTCCGGGTCACGCTGACTACGTCAAGAACATGATTACCGGTGCGGCGCAGATGGATGGCGCGATACTGGTGGTATCGTCTGCGGACGGTCCCATGCCGCAGACACGCGAGCACATCCTTCTGGCGCGTCAGGTAGGGGTTCCCTACATAGTTGTGTACATGAACAAAGCGGACATGGTGGACGATGCGGAGTTGCTGGAACTGGTGGAAATGGAAGTACGCGAACTCTTGTCCAAATACAACTTTCCGGGAGACGACACCCCCATCATCATCGGTTCTGCCCTGAAAGCACTTGAAGGCGACCAGAGCGACATAGGCGAGCCCTCCATATTCAAGCTGGCCGATGCGCTGGACAGCTACATACCGGAACCCGTTCGGGCGATAGACGGCCCCTTCCTGATGCCGGTGGAAGACGTTTTCTCCATATCCGGCCGTGGCACCGTGGTCACGGGACGCGTAGAGCGCGGCGTCGTCAAGGTGGGTGAGGAGATCGAGATAGTAGGACTCAAGGCCACCATCAAGACCGTCTGCACCGGCGTGGAAATGTTCAGGAAACTGCTGGACCAGGGGCAGGCTGGCGACAACGTTGGCGTATTGCTGCGAGGTACCAAGCGAGAAGACGTTGAGCGTGGGCAGGTGCTGGCCAAGCCTGGCAGCATCAACCCCCACACCAAGTTCACTGCCGAGATATACGTACTGAGCAAAGAAGAAGGTGGGCGTCATACCCCGTTTTTCCAGGGCTATCGTCCCCAGTTCTACTTTCGTACCACTGACGTAACGGGTGCGATCGAATTGCCTGCGGGCACCGAGATGGTTATGCCGGGCGACAACGTTTCCGTGACGGTCAACCTGATCGCGCCGATTGCGATGGAAGAAGGTCTGCGTTTTGCCATTCGCGAGGGCGGCAGAACCGTTGGCGCAGGCGTGGTGGCAAAGATTATCGAGTGATAACAGGATCAAGGATAGGATTTAAGATTTGTTGCTACAACACCGAATCGTCAATTCAAAATCCAAATCCTCAACCTGAGGTTTGTTTATGCAAAGCCAAAAAATTCGTATTCGTCTGAAAGCGTTTGATTACCGATTGATTGACAAATCCGCGATGGAAATCGTTGAGACAGCCAAACGGACAGGCGCGGTGGTTAAGGGACCTGTACCCCTGCCGACGCGCATTGAGCGCTTCGACGTATTAAGGTCACCTCATGTCAACAAGACCTCGCGCGATCAGTTCGAGATCCGGACTCATCTGCGGTTGATGGACATCATTGATCCTACCGATAAAACAGTGGATGCCTTGATGAAGCTGGATCTCCCTGCAGGGGTGGATGTAGAAATAAAGTTGTGAGTTGTGGGATTTAATCTTTAGGTAATCATTTTTTTGACAAAAAAACTGAATCACCGGTTTAAACAAATGTACTTGCCGGTCAATTGTAATCGGCACCTTTTTTGAAAAGGTAATTAAAATGAGTTTAGGGTTAGTCGGCCGCAAAATTGGCATGACTCGTATTTTCACCGACGATGGCGATAGCCAGCCGGTCACAGTACTTGACGTGTCCAACAATCGTGTCACTCAAATCAAAACACCCGCCACTGACGGCTATTCTGCTGTGCAGGTTACCTTTGGCAAGCGCCGTGCCATTCGCGTTAATAAACCTTCAGCGGGCCATTTTGCCAAAGCCGCAGTGGAAGCCGGTCATGTGCTTAAGGAATTCCGTGTGGGGCAGGAGGTAATTGATGGCCTCAAGCCCGGTGTAGTCGTGGGTTCGGAGATTTTCCAGGTTGGACAAAAAGTGGATGTGACAGGTATCACCATCGGAAAGGGTTATGCCGGTGTAATCAAGCGTCACGGTTTTTCCTCGAATCGTGCCAGCCATGGCAATTCCAGATCTCACAATGTTCCAGGTTCCATCGGAATGGCGCAGGATCCCGGGCGCGTTTTTCCCGGAAAGCGCATGTCCGGACATTTAGGTAGCGTAAAACGCACCACTCAGAATCTAATAGTATTGCGGGTTGATGCCGAGCGCGGTCTGTTGCTCATCAAGGGTGCGATTCCCGGATCGAGAGGAGGGGACGTGGTGGTGCATCCGAGCGTAAAGATCAGTAGGGTCGTTGCAAAGGTCGATGCACAAGGTGCAGTAAAAAGCGGTACAAAATCCGGTAAGAAGGCAGGTGCATAATGGAACTTAAACTCATTGACGATGACGGCCAGTCAGCTGCCAGTGTTTCAGCTCCTGATTCCCTATTCGGACGGGAGTACAACGAAGCCCTGGTACATCAGGTGGTAACAGCTTACCTTGCCAATGCACGTAGCGCCAATCGCGCTCAAAAGGGGCGCTCGGACGTTGCCAAATCCACTCGCAAGCCTTGGCGGCAAAAAGGTACAGGACGTGCGCGTGCCGGTATGGCTTCAAGCCCGTTATGGCGGGGTGGAGGAAAAATCTTTCCGAACAGTCCCGAAGATAATTTCAGCCACAAGGTTAATCGAAAAATGTATCGCGCAGGTATGGGGGCCATCCTATCCCAGCTCGTCCGTGAAAATCGATTGTCAGTGGTGGAGAGTTTTATCCTCGATACGCCAAAGACCAAAGTTCTGGCCGCCAAACTGAAAGTTATGAAATTGGATGAGGTCATGATCGTTACCGATAGTGTGGATGAGAATCTTTATTTGTCATCACGGAATCTGCCTCTTGTGAAGGTGGTGGAGGCGGGTCACGTCGACCCGGTCAGCCTTTTGCGATTTGCCAACGTGCTGATAACCCGCGGCGCATTGTCCAAGATGGAGGAAATGCTTGCATGAATACGCAAATATTCAATCCGGAACGCCTGATGCAGGTCATTCTGTCACCGCAAGTGTCGGAGAAGGCTACCTATATAGCAGAAAAGCATAACCAGGTGATTTTTCGCGTGACGCAGGATGCGACAAAGCCCGAGATCAAAGCAGCGGTCGAACTAATGTGGAAAGATCAGAATATTGTAGTAGAAAGTGTTCAGGTCGCAAACGTCAAAGGTAAGGAAAAGCGCTTTGGTCGTTTCATGGGACGTCGCCGCAACTGGAAAAAGGCTTATGTCAACATAAAGACCGGTCAGGAAATAAATTTTTCTGATGTTCCTCAAGGAGAAGTCAAATAATGGCACTGGTTAAAGTCAAACCAACCTCTCCCGGTCGCCGCGCGGTTGTCAAGGTCGTTAATCCAGGTTTGCATAAAGGCGAGCCTTATGCCAGGCTTCTGGAGAAGCAGAATCACACAGCGGGGCGAAACAATAAAGGTCGCATTACCACCCGTCACATGGGTGGCGGCCACAAGCAGCATTATCGCATCGTAGATTTTCGCCGCAACAAGGATGGTATCGTTGCCAAGGTAGAACGGCTGGAATACGACCCAAATCGCAGCGCAAATCTCGCATTGCTTTGCTATATCGATGGGGAGCGACGCTATATCGTTGCACCAAGCGGCATTACCGTCGGTATGCAACTGATGAGTGGGGTGGACGCGCCGATCAAGAGCGGTAACGCGCTGCCGCTGCGTAATATTCCGGTGGGCAGCACTATTCATTGCGTGGAAATGATGCCGGGGAAGGGTGCGCAACTGGCCCGCTCCGCGGGTACGTCGGTGCAGCTTCTGGCACGTGAAGGGGATTATGCCCAGCTTCGACTGCGTTCTGGTGAAATCCGAAGGGTGCACGTAAACTGCCGTGCCACCATAGGCGAGGTCGGAAACGAGGAACATAGTTTGCGGTCGCTCGGCAAAGCAGGTGCCCAGCGCTGGCGCGGCGTTCGCCCAACGGTGCGTGGTGTAGTGATGAATCCTGTGGATCATCCCCATGGTGGGGGTGAAGGTAAAACCGCTGCAGGGCGTCATCCAGTCAGCCCATGGGGAACACCCGCCAAAGGTTTTCGTACTCGCGCCAATAAACGTACAGATGGTATGATTGTGCGGCGCCGTTATTCAAATAAAGGGTAATGAATCATGGGACGTTCCGTAAAAAAAGGTCCATTTGTCGATTTACATTTGATAGCCAAGGTGGAAGCTGCGCGTGCGACCAACGACAAGCGTCCAATTAAAACCTGGTCGCGTCGCTCAACTGTTCTGCCGGATTTCATTGGTTTAACGATTGCCGTACATAATGGTAAACAGCATATCCCGGTATACGTTACGGAGAACATGGTGGGGCACAAGCTCGGGGAATTCTCTCACACTCGTACTTTCAAGGGACATTCAGGCGATCGGAAAGTAGCGGCTGGATCGAAGAGATAGGGATAATTAATTATGCAAACAACTGCCGTATTGCGTGGGGTCAGGTTATCCGAACAGAAGGGTCGGTTGGTAGCGGACCAGATTCGAGGGTTGCCGGTGGATCGAGCACTTAATCTCCTTGCCTTCAGTCCTAAAAAAGGGGCTGTCATTATTCGTAAATTGCTTGAATCGGCTATTGCCAATGCTGAGCATAACGATGGGGCGGATATAGATGAATTAAAGGTATCGACGATATATGTGGATCGTGGACCATCGATGATGCGTACCCGGGCCCGCGCGAAAGGACGTGGTAATCGTATCGTCAAGCCAACTTGTCATATTCTTCTTACTGTTGGCGACAAAGCCGGCAACAAAAAATAAGGACGTACCAGGATATTATGGGACAAAAAATAAACCCGACGGGCTTCCGTCTTTCTGTACTTAAAAACTGGTCTTCGAAGTGGTATGCCAATACAAAAAATTTCCCGGGGATGCTGAACGAAGATATCAAGGTTCGGGAATATCTTAAAAAGAAATTGGCGCACGCATCTGTCGGTCGCGTTATCATCGAGCGGCCGTCCAGGAATGCACGTATTACCATTTATAGTTCGCGTCCTGGCGTTGTAATCGGCAAGAAAGGCGAAGATATAGAAGTTCTTCGCGGAGTACTACAAAAGCTCATGGGCGTTCCGGTACATGTGAACATCGAGGAAATCCGCAAACCGGAAATTGATGCGCAATTAATTGCGGACAATATTGCGCAGCAGTTAGAGAAACGTATCATGTTTCGTCGAGCCATGAAACGTGCGATGCAGAATGCGATGCGGCTAGGTGCTCAAGGTATCAAAATCATGAGCGCTGGTCGATTGAACGGCATCGAAATTGCTCGCACCGAATGGTATCGTGAAGGCCGTGTGCCGCTTCACACCTTGCGAGCTGATCTGGATTACGGTGTCTCGGAGGCCATGACCACCTACGGCGTGATCGGAATCAAGGTTTGGGTATTCAAGGGTGAAGTGATAGGACGTAACGAGCTATCAGGAGCAATAGGGCCGGCAACGCAGGTACCCTCCCCTTCGGGAGAGCCTGACGCCAGACGTCCGGCGAGGAAGCCAGCCGGCAGGACTGAGCCCAGGAGCGATGCAAGAACAGGCGAGAGGAAAGTTGCCGGTAAATCCGAAAATACGGTTGAGGGGCCTTCCTCCAAGTCTGCAACCATAAAGCCAGGAGCAAAAGATGCTGCAGCCAGCTAGAACAAAGTACCGCAAACAGCAGAAGGGACGTAATACCGGGGTTGCCACCCGTGGTGCGAAAGTCAGTTTTGGGGAGTATGGCCTCAAAGCGGTTGGTCGCGGTCGGTTAACCGCGCGACAGATCGAGGCTGCGCGGCGCGCGATGAGCCGTCACATCAAGCGCGGCGGACGAATCTGGATCCGCATATTCCCTGATAAGCCAATTTCCCATAAACCGGCCGAGGTTCGGATGGGTAATGGAAAGGGAAATCCAGAGTATTTCGTGGCGGAAATTCAACCCGGTAAAATGCTGTATGAAATGGACGGTGTTGATGAAGCGCTGGCAAGACAAGCATTTCGTCTGGCTGCATCCAAGCTGCCGATTCTGACTACATTCGTTGTAAGACAGGTGGGTGGTTAATCATGAATACAAAAACTAAAGACCTCAGGTCGCGAAACCCGGCAGAGTTACAGCAAGAGTTGTTATCGCTTCTGCGGGCGCAGTTTGGGCTGCGGATGCAGCATACGACACAGCAACTGACCAATACCAACCAATTACGTAACGTACGCAGGGATATCGCGCGCACCAAAACCATACTTAGCCAGAAGGCAAAGCAGTCATGAGTGAAGCTAATTTAAACCGCACCCTCAGCGGAAAAGTATTGAGCGATAAGATGGATAAGACCATTACTGTCTTGGTCGAACGTAAGGTCAAGCATCCACTCTATGGAAAAATAATGGTTCGATCAAAAAAATATCATGTTCATGACGAGAGTAATAAGTTTCACCCAGGTGATATGGTAGTGATCGAAGAATGCCGGCCGCTTTCCAAGACAAAGGCGTGGCGCGTGGTTAAGTTGATGGAGAAGGGCAGCCAGGTCAGTTGAGTTACTGGCGAGTTCCATAGTCGAATATTTGTTTTTCCTTGTTTTCCCAACAGGATTACCTTATAATTTGGCCTCTCCGTTTTTCAGATATTTAATTGTTGCAGTCACCAATTGGCGACTTCATAACCCGGACGGGTTCCAAAACTATCCATGCCTCGAACCTGAGCCAGGAAAAGTTGGAAAGAGTGAGTAAAAAATGATCCAAATGCAATCGATTCTGCAGGTCGCGGATAATACTGGTGCTCGTTCAATCATGTGCATCAAAGTGCTGGGTGGATCCAGGCGGCGTTACGCCGGTATTGGCGACATCATAAAAGTCAGCATCAAGGATGTTGCGCCTCGAGGACGAGTCAAGAAAGGCGAAGTATACAATGCGGTGGTGGTTCGTACTTCGAAAGGAGTGCGTCGCGCGGACGGTTCGTTGATCAAGTTTGACAGTAACGCAGCCGTGCTGTTGAACGCCAAACTGGAGCCAATCGGTACCCGTATTTTCGGGCCGGTAACGCGAGAATTGCGAAATGTGCGCTTCATGAAAATTGTTTCGCTTGCTCCAGAAGTTTTGTAAGCACGGTAAGGATCCGATATGCGAAAGATAAAGAAAGGTGATGATGTTATTGTCATCACCGGCAAGGACAAGGGTAAGCGTGGCACGGTGCTACGTGCGGTAAATGCTGATCTCGTGCTGGTCGAGGGCGTAAATAAGGTCAAGAAGCATCAGCGACCTAATCCGAATAAGGGGGCTACAGGTGGAATCGTCGAAAAGGAAAATCCAATTCAGGTTTCGAATGTAGCGATTTATAATCCCCTCACTCGCAAAGCTGACCGTGTTGGCTTCAGAATTCAGGAAGGCAAGGGTAAAGTTCGTTTTTTCAAGTCGAGCGGTGAATTGCTTGATGCCTGAACAGGTTAAGGGAAGATTATGGCTCGTCTACAAGAGTATTACCGCAGCACTGTAGTCCAACAATTGATGCAACAATTTGGCTATAAATCAGTGATGGAAGTGCCCCGCATCGAGAAAATAACGCTCAACATGGGTGTGGGCGAGGCAGTTGCGGATAAAAAGGTCATGGACAACGCTGTAAGCGATATGCAAAAAATCGCGGGGCAAAAACCGGTGGTGACGAAGGCAAAAAAATCTATCGCTACTTTTAAGGTTCGTGATGGATATCCGGTTGGCTGCATGGTTACATTGCGCCGTATCCGCATGTACGAATTCCTCGACCGGTTGGTCAGCGTGGCCATACCGCGGATTCGTGATTTTCGCGGTGTTTCCGGCAGGGCATTTGATGGGCGGGGAAATTACAACATGGGTGTAAAAGAGCAAATCATTTTTCCTGAAATTGAATATGACAAGATCGACGCGCTACGGGGCATGAATATAACCATCACCACCACCGCAAAAACAGATGCGGAGGCAAAAGCGTTGCTGGCTGCATTTAAATTTCCATTTAAAAATTGAGAATCGTATGGCTAAGATAGCTGTGACCAACCGTGACCTGAAACGACGCGAGGTCGTAAAAAAATATGCACCTAGACGTGCCGAATTATTCGCAATAATTAGCGACGCCAATTCGAGTGATGAGGATTGCCACTCAGCCAGAATCAAGCTTCAGATGTTACCGCGCAACTCAAGTCCGGTGCGCCTGCGTAATCGCTGCTCCCTGACTGGTCGCCCACGTGGTGTATACAGCAAATTCGGTCTCGGCCGCAGCAAACTTCGCGATATCGCTATGAGCGGTCAGATTCCCGGCATAATCAAGGCGAGTTGGTAGCATTGAGCGACGTGATATTTTGGGCAATTTGGAGTTTTATCGAACCAAATGAGATTTTGGCCCCTTTGGACAGAACAAGCCCAATATGATCGATTTAATAATTTCAGAGAATTATATATTTTCCGGTTACGGAATTTGGATTTCTAGAGGTATTCCTAGATGAGTATGAGTGACCCTATCGCCGATATGCTGACGCGGATCCGTAACGGACAGCTTTCCGAAAAAGCGTCCGTTGTAATGCCCGCTTCGAAGCTCAAAGCTGCAATCGCCCAGGTATTGAAGGATGAAGGTTACGTCGAAGATTTTGCGGTTCATCAAGCGGATGGAAAACCACAGTTGGATATCAGCTTAAAGTATTACGCTGGACGTCCCGTAATTGAGAAAATTGAACGTGTTAGTCGCCCCGGTTTGAGGATTTACAAAGCCAGCGACAAGCTTCCTAATGTGATGAACGGCTTGGGCGTAGCAATCGTATCTACTTCAAAAGGTGTAATGACTGAACGTAAGGCTCGGGCCAATGGGGTTGGCGGTGAAGTATTATGCATAGTGGCTTAAGGATATAAAAATGTCTCGAGTGGGTAAAAATCCTGTACTGATTCCCGCAGGTGTTGAGGTAACCCTTTCAGCCTCTGAAGTATCGATAAAGGGGCCGCTGGGCGCGTTGCGGCGCGATCTGGTTTCGGACATCTCCGTCCAGCGTGATGGCGATAGTTTATTGGTTAAAGCGACGAACGAGTCCAAACATGCTAACGCAATGTCTGGAACGACGCGTGCGCTGCTTGCTAATATGGTCAAGGGGGTAACCAGTGGTTTTCAGAAGAAGTTGTTGCTGGTTGGAGTGGGCTACCGCGCGCAGGCGGCAAATGATGTTCTTAACCTGACTCTGGGGTTTTCACACCCAGTAGCGCACAAGATGCCCGAAGGCATTAAAGTTGAAACGCCCACTCAAACCGAGGTCGTTATCAAGGGAATGGACAAGCAGCAGGTCGGCCAGGTAGCGGCTGATGTGCGCGCCTACCGCAAGCCGGAACCTTATAAGGGCAAGGGCGTGCGTTATTCCGACGAGGTAATCGTCATGAAAGAAACCAAGAAAAAATAATTGGGGTAGATATGCCGAATCCAACAGAATCCCGTTTGCGCCGTGCACGTCGGACACGCGCCAAGATCGCCGAACTAAAGATGGTGCGTTTAGCGGTGCATCGCAGCAATTGCCATATCTATGCGCAAGTGATAGATGGCGCTGGCGGAAAGGTCTTGACCAGTGCATCTACTCTGGAGCCGGAGGTTCGCAAGGAGTTGCCCAATGGTGGCACCGTTGATGCGGCAGCAGCAGTGGGAAAACGGGTTGCAGAAAAAGCCAGAGGTTTAGGTATCGAGACGGTATCATTCGACCGTTCGGGGTTCAAATATCATGGGCGCGTAAAGGCATTGGCCGAAGCTGCTCGTGAACACGGCCTCAAATTCTAACTTAGGGACGATAATGGCTAAAATGCAAGGACGAATGCACGGGAAGGTGCCTCAGGGTGATGATCGAGGTGATGGTCTTAAGGAAAAGATGGTGGCCATAAATCGGGTCACCAAAGTTGTCAAGGGTGGACGTATCCTCGGTTTTGCCGCACTGACGGTGGTTGGAAACGGCGATGGCGGTGTAGGCATGGGTAAAGGTAAATCCAGGGAAGTGCCAGTTGCCGTACAAAAGGCAATGGATGAAGCGCGTCGGAAAATGATCAAGGTAAGTTTGAAGAATGGCACGCTGCACCACCCGGTCATCGGCAGGCATGGCGCCGCTAAAGTCTATATGCAGCCCGCGTCGGAAGGGACAGGCATTATTGCTGGGGGTCCGATGCGTGCGATATTCGAGGTGATGGGTGTTCATGATATTCTCGCTAAATGTATCGGTTCAACCAATCCATATAATGTGGTTCGTGCGACCTTGCATGGATTGCAGAAGATGAATACACCTGCGGAAATCGCGGCTAAGAGGGGCAAGAGCGTAGAAGAAATCATGGGTGTGACAAATGACCGCGGATAAAAAAAAGATTAAGGTAACTTTGGTCAAGAGCCTGATCGGTACTAAGCGGTCGCACCGCGCGACTGCGCGTGGGTTGGGGCTGCGTGGAATAAATAGCAGCGCCGAACTGGAGAATACTCCGGCCGTGCGAGGTATGATCAATAATATTTATTACCTTGTAAAGAGTGAGGGGTAGATGCGGTTGAATTCAATCAAGCCGGCAGGTGGCGCCAAGCATGCAAGGCGCCGTTTGGGGCGCGGAATCGGTTCGGGTTTGGGAAAAACTGCCGGAAGAGGTCACAAGGGACAAAAATCTCGCTCGGGTGGCTTTCATAAGGTAGGTTTTGAAGGGGGCCAGATGCCTTATCAGCGTCGTTTGCCCAAACGTGGATTCGTATCACTAACTCGGTACGCTACTGCTGAAGTGCGGCTGTCCGCCTTGGGAAGACTGCCGGGAGATAAAATTGACATCTTGGTCTTGAAGCAGGCGGGGGTCATCCCCGGTTCCGCTTTAAGTGTCAAGATAATACTTTCCGGGAAGGTTGAACGTGCGTTTAAGCTGCAAGGTATCGCAGTAACGAAAGGTGCCAAGGCTGCCATAGAAGCCGTTGGGGGCAGCGTTGAATAAACTGGAGAGGAGATAGATTGGCCGCTAGCGAATCTCTGCGGGGACTCTCCGGGAAGCTCGGCGACTTGAAACGTCGGTTGTGGTTTTTGTTGCTCGCATTAGTCGTCTATCGTATCGGTGCGCATGTTCCGGTACCAGGTATCGACCCGGTGGTGCTAAAGGACTTATTCGAGTCGCAGCAAGGGGGCATCCTTGGGATGTTCAACATGTTTTCAGGTGGCGCGCTTTCCCGGTTTTCGATCTTTGCCCTTGGGATCATGCCGTATATATCGGCTTCGATCATCATGCAGTTGGGTACGGTTGCGTTTCCCTATCTGGAAGCGCTAAAAAAGGAGGGTGAATCGGGGCGAAGGAAGATCACTCAATACACTCGATACGGCACATTGGGCCTGGCGCTGCTGCAGGGTTATGGTATATCGATTGCATTGCAATCCCAGCCTGGATTGGTGATCGAGCCCGGACCCATGTTCCTGTTGACGACAGTGATCACGTTGGTTACCGGCACGATATTTCTGATGTGGCTAGGCGAGCAGATTACCGAACGCGGCATCGGCAATGGTATATCACTCATAATTTTTGCAGGCATCGCTGCGGGACTCCCAAGCGCGATCGGGGGGACGCTGGAACTTGTCAGAACTGGTGCGATGCATTTTATGGTGGCATTGGGGATCTTCGTGGCGGCAACGGCGGTGACTGCCTTTGTGGTTTTCGTTGAGCGTGGCCAGCGCAAGATATTGGTGAATTATGCAAAGCGTCAAGTCGGACGAAAAGTCTATGGCGGTCAAAGTTCTCATTTGCCACTGAAACTTAATATGTCCGGTGTAATTCCTCCGATCTTTGCGTCGAGTATCATATTATTTCCGGCTACGCTAGCGGGGTGGTTTGCGACTGGTGAATCGATGAGCTGGTTAAAGGATATGAGCGGCGCGCTATCGCCGGGCCAACCGATTTACGTGATCATGTATGCTGCGATGATCATATTTTTCTGCTTCTTTTACACCGCGCTGGTATTTAATCCAAGAGAAACTGCCGAGAATCTGAAAAAAAGCGGAGCTTTCATACCCGGAATTCGCCCGGGAGAACAGACTGCCCGATATATCGAACGTATTATGCTCAGGCTTACCCTCGCCGGGGCGATTTACGTAACACTTGTGTGTTTGCTGCCGGAATTCCTGATCTTGAAATGGAACGTACCATTTTACTTTGGTGGGACATCTCTCCTCATTATTGTGGTAGTCACCATGGACTTCATGGCGCAGGTACAAGCGTACATAATGTCGCATCAGTATGAGAGCTTGTTGAAGAAAACCAACTTCAAAGGCGGCGGTGGATTACCGGCAAGATAGTTACAGCTAAGGACAGGATGGCCAAAGAAGAAACGATACAGATGCAGGGCGAGATACTGGAAACGTTGCCAAATGCAACATTCCGTGTCAAGCTGGAAAATGGACACGTTGTGCTGGGGCACATTTCCGGCAAGATGCGAATGCACTATATCCGTATATTGCCCGGTGATAAGGTAACGGTGGATCTGACGCCGTACGATTTAAGCAGAGCGCGAATAACGTTTCGCGCTAAATAGCAGGGAAGGAGCAGTTATGAAAGTATTAGCCTCTGTAAAAAAGATTTGCCGTAATTGCAAGATCATCAAACGCAACCGCATAGTTCGGGTAATTTGTTCCGATCCAAGGCATAAGCAACGCCAAGGTTGATCGAATAAGCATCACTTTCGATGTTATAATCTAAAATTTTTGTGGGAAACCTGTATGGCCCGTATCGCTGGAGTAAATATCCCGAATCATCAGCATGCCGAAATTGCGTTAACTTCGATCTACGGCATAGGTCGCGCCAGAGCGCGGGAGATTTGTGCTGCGGTTGGCATCGGTACTTCCACCAAGATCAAAGATGTAACCGATGCCGAGATGGATAAGCTGAGAGACAGCGTCGCAAAATTTGCGGTTGAGGGCGATTTGCGACGTGAAGTCTCCATGAATATTAAACGTTTAATGGATTTAAGTTGTTATCGTGGATTACGTCACCGTCGTGGTTTGCCGGTGCGGGGCCAGCGAACTCGCACTAATGCAAGGACGCGTAAGGGGCCACGCAAGGCAGTTCGAGCTTCCAACGCAAAGGCAGCAAGATAAATTTCAGCCAACTGAACAGCAGCATACAGGAATAATTCGATATGGTAAAAGCAGCCACACGGGTTCGCAAGAAGGTCAAAAAAAATGTAGCGGAGGGTATTGCCCACGTTCATGCATCATTTAATAACACTATCGTGACCATCACCGACCGCCAGGGCAATGCGTTGTCATGGGCGACGTCCGGAGGTGCCGGATTCAAGGGCTCGCGTAAAAGTACCCCATTCGCTGCTCAGGTAGCAGCCGAGCAGGCGAGCAAGGTTGCTCAGGAATGTGGGGTAAAGAATTTGGAAGTGCGTATTAAAGGTCCAGGTCCAGGACGTGAATCCGCAGTGCGTGCTCTGAACGCAGCCGGATTTAAGATTACAAGCATATCGGATGTGACACCAGTTCCTCACAACGGATGCCGTCCGCCGAAAAAACGTCGTATTTAAGGAGTAGTTTGTGGCTAGAAATCTTGATCCCAAATGTCGCCAATGTCGACGGGAAGGGGAGAAGTTATTCCTCAAAGGTGAGAAGTGTTTCACCGATAAATGTGCAATTGAGCGCAGAAACTATGCGCCTGGGCAGCATGGTCAGAAAAGTACGCGGCTTTCTGACTATGGGGTTCAGCTGCGCGAGAAACAGAAGTTGCGCAGGATATACGGTATATTGGAGCGCCAGTTCCATAATAACTATGAGTTGGCAGAAAGACAGCGCGGTATTACAGGCGAGAATTTGCTGCAATTACTGGAATGTCGCCTGGATACGGTTTCATACCGCATGGGATTTGGGGCATCACGGTCAGAGGCGCGCCAGATCGTGCGGCATAACGGAATCCTGGTAAATGGGCGCCGGACGAATATTCCATCCTATCAGGTCAAGCCGGGCGACGTGATAGAGGTTGCGGAAAAGGCTAAAGGTCATCTGCGCATCAAGGCTGCGGTAGAAGCAGCCGAGCATCGTAATTTTCCAGAGTGGATAGAGATGGATGTCAAGGCGCTGAAGGGAACTTTTAAAGTTAAACCTGAACGTTCTGATTTGCCTTCAAGCATCAATGAGTCTTTAGTCATTGAGTTGTATTCCAAGTAATTACCGCCAAGGTTTCCGCAAAAGGATCAGGCTATGCCAAGTAACACTTTTCTTACGCCCCGCATTATTGACGTGCAGAATATTTCCCCGCTGCATGCCAAGATTATAATGGAACCGTTTGAACGTGGGTACGGTCACACGTTGGGGAATGCATTACGTCGGATTCTGCTATCGTCCATGCCGGGGTTTGCACCGACCGAAGTCCAGATTAGCGGTGTAGTGCATGAGTATTCGGCGCTGGATGGAGTACAGGAGGATGTGGTCGATATTCTGCTTAATCTTAAGGGTATCGTGCTAAAACTGCATAGTCGAACCGAGGCTATCCTGATTCTTAAAAAGAAAGGTGAAGGTACGGTTACCGCCGGTGACATCGAAACAGGACATGATGTAGAGATCATTAATCCAGACCATGTGGTGGCGCATCTTACCGCAGGTGGAAAGCTGGATATGCAGATCAAGGTGGAGCTCGGCCGCGGTTATGTACCTGGAACCGTGCGGCAGTTAACAGGTGAGGGGCGTGCTCTCGGCAGCATTTTGCTGGATGCTTCTTTCAGTCCGGTGCGGCGCGTAAGTTATGCGGTGGAGAGCGCTCGGGTCGAGCAGCGTACCGACCTCGATAAACTCGTTATGGATATCGAAACCAATGGCGTGGTCGATCCTGAAGAAGCGATTCGTTATGCGGCAAAAGTTCTGGTTGAGCAACTTTCCATATTTGCCGACCTTAAGGGCACTCCATTGCCGGTGGAGCAGCCAAAGTTGCCCCAGATCGATCCTGTATTACTTCGGCCGGTAGATGACTTGGAACTTACCGTGAGGTCGGCCAATTGTCTGAAAGCGGAGAATATCTATTATATTGGCGATCTGATTCAGCGCACGGAAACGGAATTGCTGAAAACCCCCAATTTGGGAAGAAAATCTCTCAATGAAATTAAGGAGGTTTTGGCTTCGCGCGGGTTGACGCTGGGCATGAAGCTGGAAAGCTGGCCGCCTTCCAATCTTGATAAGGGAAAAAAGGAAACAAGTCATGCGGCACCATAATGGACTACGAAAGCTAAATCGTACGAGCAGTCACCGGTTGGCGATGCTGCGTAACATGACCAATTCATTGTTGCGGCATGAGGTTATTAAAACCACTTTACCCAAGGCCAAGGAGTTGCGTCGTGTGATCGAGCCGATGATAACGTTGGGAAAAAAACCATCACTAGCAAATCGACGGCTGGCGTTTAATCGCTTGCGCGATCGTGATATGGTCGGTAAGCTATTTGGTGAACTTGGTCCCCGGTATCAGACACGTAGCGGCGGATACTTGCGTATTCTTAAATTCGGCTTTCGCAAAGGTGATAACGCACCGATGGCATTGGTGGAATTGTTGGATCGACCGGAGCAAGCCACTGCGATTGTAGCTGCAAAAGTCGATACGTAAGTTTTATAGAAAAGCGGAAAATAAAGAGGCCGGGTTATACCGGCTTCTTTATGCCTGATCGGTATAGCTGAATTCATGGTTCGGTCCAGCATCGCGGCGCGCAAACTGCTTCATATCTGCCCAAGCATAAATATGGTCTGGCAGGGAGAATTCTTGTATGCTTATAACATACGCTGGTCTGAGCTATCACTAGCATAGACGTTCAACCAGTTATGTTTTTTTTATTTCAGTTGGGGCTATTCGGATGGATTTAACGACTTGGACCGAAGCAGAGCTTGTTTCGATACGTGAAAAACTTCTGGCGTGGCGCCTCCAACGTGAGTCTCCGACGTGGGGAAATAGATTCTTGAACTGGAATGGTTTGGCGGGCGCATTTGCATTGTTGACCGGGCTAATGGATATGTTTTTTGGTGGCGTGGGCCCAACCAACTTCCTCTTGATCATGCTTGGTAGTCTTGCTTGTTTTACTTGGTACAAAGGCGAAAAACAGCGAAAAAAAAATATAAGTTTTTTCGAAGAGGTTGATCGGGAGCTTTCTCGTCGCGGTCATAAGTTTTAACGCGCTACGGCTACGTATACGTGGGTGTTCATCAAGTGCGCCTGGACGCCGCCGAACCCCTGGTAAGAAAAAATTTTATTGATACCGCGTCGGCAATGTCATCAAAAAATAAGATAGACGTTCATAGTCCTGATCTAGGTGACGAAGATGCCGCGCTTTTTACGTCTCTATGTCAGTTTATATGGGTTCAAGGAGAACCGTTGCCTCTAATTTATAATTTAGAGCACCCGGTTTACACAAAGCAGGGCGTTAATTTGCAGGTATTGAATCATTTGGAGTCGATCGGTCTGATATCCTTTGAGGCCGCAGGATATGTGAAGAGATGGTTCGGTAAACATACCCGTCTGTTTTATTTTGGGCAGGCTACCAAAATCCAATTTTTGGCAGAAGCGAATAATCAGCTTGATCTTGGTCACGTTCTCCTGACAGAAAAAGGGAAGGCGCTGGCCACTGTTTTCAGCAATAACCGAAATCACGAGTTCTATGAATATGTGATCGATAAATGGTTTCAGCAGGGAATGGTTATATCGTCTATCTTGGCGAATCGTTGAATATCGGTTAACACTCCCAATAGGCCAACTGTCATTTTTAACGATATGGCGTGTCATTATTAATGCCAAGCGTTCAAATCAGACCAGATACGTATCGATTCCAGTCAGCAATAAATCGTATTGAGCCTCCACTATCTCCTTGATCACCAGCGCCGGCATGCCGCCCACCACGTTACCTTCAAGTGCCAGCCAACCAACGGCATCCGACGATCCGAGACTGATTACGTAACCTAAATCGCGATGGAAGTAAGGCTCCAGGAGCTTCAACGACCCTGAGTGACGCAAGATATTTCTTGCCGCCAACATCCCTTTACGAACACCAGATTGCGCGGTCATGGCATTGGAACCCGCGGAGTTATAAACGGAACAATCGCCGGCGGTAAAAATATTCTCCAGTTGCTTTTGCTCGATCATAACTTGTCCGAATGCATTGGCGAAAAACGGTGTATCAAGTCTTTTGCCGATAAACAGGAGTGAGATAGTGGAAGGTAGCTCGAACTGGCGACTCGTTTCGACTTCCTGCAGCGAAATCTTATTTGCAACCTGGCCGCGATAACGAGTATTTGGAAAAAAATCAATATCCAGTTCAGACATGCGTGCCTGGGTATATTCTGAAAAGCCTACTCCCAACTGGTCCAGTACGCGATCTCCCCCATGAATCAGCCGTAACTTCCATCTGAATTTCTGGCGTTGGAGAAAATGGGCGATTTCGAATAGAAATTGAATACCGGTGGCGCCTCCACCTATCACTGAAATGGTTTTTTCACCAGGCCCATGTATATCGCGTTGACGGTTCAGCAAGTCAGTGCCGGAGGTGACCATGAAATCATTCAGATCGAAAATATTGTCCGATTTGCCCAGTTGTGCGAGGGGTGAACCTGAAGCCACCAGAAGATAATCAAATTCCAATAACTCGTCGTTGACGATGAGAAATTTATCCTTCTGGTACTGTCGGAGAACACACTCGTTGAGGATCAGCCTGGCACAAACGTGTCGGCAGCCAAAGCGATTTTCCAGATCGGAAAACGATACGAGGAAGTCGTCCAGCGGATACCGAAACGTTTCATGTATATGCGTAATCTTGATGTGATGAAGCCTGGGATCGATGATCGTGATGCGGGCCTCGGGCATATGGCGCAGAAGGGTTACCAGCGCTGCAATTCCCGCATAACCGCCACCCGCAA